>NZ_JBEXRZ010000045.1:0-42287 GCF_040613325.1 Streptomyces sp. NPDC006283
TCCGATCTGCCGGGTCGCGGCTGCGGCGGCCGGCCGCCGCGTTCGCGGCGGGGCGCTCCCGCGTCCGCCGGCTGCGCCGACGCGTCGTCGTCCAGCCGCAGCGTCAGCGAGATCCGCTTGCGCGGAATGTCGACGTCGAGCACCTTCACCTTGACCACGTCGCCCGGCTTGACCACGTCACGCGGGTCCTTGACGAAGGTCTTGGACATCGCGGACACGTGCACCAGACCGTCCTGGTGGACACCGATGTCCACGAATGCCCCGAACGCGGCGACGTTCGTGACGACGCCCTCCAGGACCATGCCGGAGACCAGGTCGGAGATCTTCTCCACGCCCTCCTTGAAGGTGGCCGTCTTGAACGCGGGCCGCGGGTCGCGGCCCGGCTTCTCCAGCTCCCGCAGGATGTCCGTCACGGTCGGCAGACCGAAGGTCTCGTCGACGAATTCGGCCGGCCGGAGTGACCGCAGTACCGAGGTGTTTCCGATGAGCGAGGCCACCTCGCCACCGCTCGTCCTCACCATCCGCCGCACCACCGGATACGCCTCCGGGTGCACGCTGGAGGCGTCCAGCGGGTCGTCGCCGCCGCGGATGCGCAGGAAGCCCGCACACTGCTCGTACGCCTTCGGGCCGAGCCGGGCGACGTCCTTGAGGGCCTTGCGGGACCGGAAAGGGCCGTTGGAGTCGCGATGCGCCACGATGTTCTCCGCCAGGCCCGCGCCGATGCCGGAGACCCGTGAAAGCAGCGGCGCCGACGCCGTGTTGACGTCGACCCCGACGCCGTTCACACAGTCCTCGACGACCGCGTCGAGCGACCGGGACAGCTTCACCTCGGACAGGTCGTGCTGGTACTGCCCGACACCGATCGACTTGGGGTCGATCTTCACCAGCTCGGCGAGGGGGTCCTGCAGACGGCGCGCGATCGACACGGCGCCGCGCAGCGACACGTCCAGGCCGGGCAGCTCCTGCGAGGCGAAGGCCGACGCGGAGTACACGGACGCGCCCGCCTCCGAGACCATCACCTTGGTGAGGCCCAGCTCCGGGTGCCGGGTGAGGAGGTCGCCGGCGAGCTTGTCCGTCTCACGGGACGCCGTGCCGTTGCCGATGGCGACCAGCTCGACCGCGTGCTCCTTGGCGAGGCGGGCCAGTTTGGCCAGCGACTCGTCCCACTTGTTCGCGGGCACGTGCGGATAGATCGTGTCGGTCGCGACGACCTTGCCGGTGGCGTCGACGACCGCGACCTTCACACCGGTACGGAATCCGGGGTCGAGACCGAGCGTTGCGCGCGTCCCGGCCGGGGCGGCCAGCAGCAGGTCCCGCAGGTTCGCCGCGAAGACCCGTACCGCCTCGTCCTCCGCGGCAGTGCGCAGCCGCAGGCGCAGGTCGATGCCGAGGTGCACCAGGATCCGCGTCCGCCACGCCCACCGGACGGTGTCGCCGAGCCACTTGTCGCCGGGCCGCCCCTGCTGGGCCACACCGAAGCGGGAGGCGATGATCCCCTCGTACGACGAAGGGTCGCAGAGCGGCTCCTCGGGCTCGAGCACCAGGTCGAGGACCTCTTCCTTCTCGCCCCGGAACATCGCGAGGATCCGGTGCGAGGGCAGCTCCGTGAAGCCCTCGGAGAAGTCGAAGTAGTCGGCGAACTTCGCGCCCGCCTCCTCCTTGCCGTCACGGACCTTTGCGGCCAGCCTGCCCCGCGTCCACATCCGCTCGCGCAGTTCGCCGATCAGGTCGGCGTCCTCGGAGAAACGCTCCGCCAGGATCGCGCGCGCGCCGTCCAGAGCCGCGGCCGCGTCCGCGACGCCCTTGCCCGCGTCGACGAACGCCGCCGCGGCCGCGAGCGGCTCGACCGAGGGGTCGCGGAGCAGGCCCTCGGCCAGCGGCTCGAGACCCGCCTCGCGCGCGATCTGCGCCTTGGTGCGCCGCTTGGGCTTGAACGGCAGGTAGATGTCCTCGAGCCGCGCCTTGGTGTCGGCGGCCCGGATCTGTGCCTCGAGCGCGTCGGTGAGCTTGCCCTGCTCCCGCACGGACTCCAGGATCGCCGCCCGCCGGTCCTCCAGCTCCCGGAGGTAACGCAGCCGCTCCTCGAGCGTGCGCAGCTGCGCGTCGTCGAGCATCTCGGTCGCTTCCTTGCGGTAGCGAGCGATGAACGGCACGGTGGACCCGCCGTCGAGCAGCTCGACGGCCGCCTTCACCTGCCGCTCCCGTACGCCGAGCTCCTCGGCGATCCTGCCTTCGATGGACGTCGTCACGGTTTCCCGACTCGCCTTCTCGTGCTCGCTGTGCTTGAGAGTGCATTGTGCCGGGTGGCCGGGTGCCGTGTCGCGTGCCTCCACTCGCGCGCCCCGGACGCGACGGATGCCGCCACTCGCGTGCCTCAGACGCGACGGGTGCGGCCACTGCGCGAGGCGCCACCGAAGAGCCGGGCCAGCAGCCGGAAGGGAAGCGTCACAACGGTGGCGATCGCCGAGCCGATCATACGCAGCGCGTCAGCTATGGAGCGGAGCACAATTGACCTCCAGGTTCGGGTGCTTGGGACCTGTCGGGTAACCGCCGTCACCCGCCGCCAAACGTCACCGCGCACCCGGTCCTTGTGGTCGGTCCTTGTGGTCAGTCCTTGCCGATCAGGTCCGGAGGGAACGCGCCGGCGACCGCCGCCGTCATCAGGAAGCCGTGCCCCAGCTCGGTGAGCCGTTCGACGCCCTGGGCCCCCAGGCGCTCGTACGGCGCGCGGTCCAGGCGGTCCGTGAGGTCCTCGAGCTCGCTCCGCAGCGCGGTGCCCGCCTCGGTCAACTCGCCCTCGGCGTCGAGCAGTCCGCGTTCCCGCAGCCGGTCCTGCGCAGCCTCCCAGTCGGCCCGGCCCCAGCCGCGTGTGGCGAGGATCCAGCGGGGCGCCATGCCCTTGCCCGTCGCGGTGTGGCTCACCAGCGCCTCGAGCGGGTCGAGACCGGAGGCCAGCAGGGCCGCGAGATGCCCGTCCCCGCGGTGCTCGCGCAGCAGCGTCGTCGCGTGCCAGTAGGCGAGGTGCGGCTCCGCCGGCACGGGCAGGTCCGCGTGGGCGGCGTACAGCGGCCGGGCGTGCCGGGTGCACGCCTCGGCGGCGCGCAGGGCGAGCTCCGCCGCCTCCGCCAGATCCGGGGAGGCGATCACGTCGTCGCCGAGCAGCCGCCTCAGGGTGGTGTCGGCGGCCCTCAGCCGCGCCCCGAGCACGGCCTCGGGGGACGCGATGTCCCAGACCGCCGGCAGGTGCTTCGCGACCAGCTCGTGGTTGAAGTTGTAGAAGGCGGCGGTCACCGTGCCCGGTCCGACGGCGCCCAGGGCGGCGCCGCGTCCCGCGAAGTACGCCGCGCTCGCGTCCTCGATGCCGAGGCGGCCCAGTTCCTCGGTGAAGTCCGGCGAGAAGTAGACCGTCGAGTGCAGCGGGTTGAGGGCGTTGTGGCAGCGGCGTCCCGCGCGCGGGTGGAGAGAGGTCATGGCGGCAGGTTAGCGACTGCTTAGTACGGCCGGAAGGGCGGGGCGGCGACGTCGCCCGGCCATGGCAGGAAAGGTGGGGTTCTCGTCATTGCGGCCATGCCCCGTGCGGCCAAGGATGGTGCCATGACACGAACCGTGCTGGTCGTCCTCTTCGAATGCGTGCAGGCCCTCGACGTGACCGGGCCGGTCGAAGTGTTCGACGGTGCCGGTCGGGCGAGCGGCGACCGGTCCGCGTACCGGATACGTACCGCCTCGCTCGACGGGAAACCGGTGAGGACCTCCAGCGGTCTCACCGTGGTGCCGGACGGCAGTCTCGCCGACGCACCGGCGCCGGACATGCTCCTCGTCCCCGGCGGCGAGGGCACCCGACTCCCCGATCCGCGCCTGATCGACTGGCTGCGTGACCACGCACCACACGCCGGACGCCTGGTCTCCGTGTGCACCGGCGCCCTGCTGCTGGCTCGGGCGGGACTGCTCGACGGCCACCGCGCCACCACCCACTGGATGGTCTGCGAGCACCTTGCTGCCCACTACCCGGAGGTCGACGTCCAGCCGGAACCGATCTTCGTCAGGGACGGCCGGCTCTCGACCTCCGCCGGCGTCACCGCGGGCATCGACCTGGCGCTCGCCCTGGTCGAGGAGGACCTGGGCCGTGATGTCGCGCTCACCGTCGCCCGCCACCTCGTCGTCTTCCTGCGGCGGCCCGGCAATCAGGCCCAGTTCAGCGCCCAGCTCGCCGCCCAGAGCGCATGCCGGGAACCGCTGCGCGAGGTGCAGCACTGGGTCACCCAGCACCCGGAGGCAGACCTGTCCGTCGACGCGCTCGCGGACCGCGCCGGTCTCTCGACCCGTCACTTCGCCC
Source organism: Streptomyces sp. NPDC006283 (assembly GCF_040613325.1). Lineage (NCBI taxonomy): Bacteria > Bacillati > Actinomycetota > Actinomycetes > Kitasatosporales > Streptomycetaceae > Streptomyces > Streptomyces sp. NPDC006283. Next base: position 4,334 of record NZ_JBEXRZ010000045.1, read on the forward strand.
GTGCCTTCCACTCGGAGACGGGTACGACACCGGGCCGCTATGTCGAGCGCGTACGGCTCGAGCACGCCAGAAGGCTCCTGGAGGACACCCCGGACGGCGTCACGAAGATCTCCCGCGCCTGCGGCTACGGCACCAGCGAAGCCATGCGGCGCGCGTTCGTGAAGGCTCTCGGAGTGGCGCCCGCGGAGTACCGCCGCCGCTTCCGCGGCACCGCACAGACCGCCCCGCCGGCCAGCAGCCGGCCACAGAACTGACCAGCCACAGAACTGACCAGCCACAGAAGGGAACCGCCCATGCAGATCGCCATTCTGCTCTTCGACCGTTTCACGTCCCTGGACGCCGTCGGCCCCTACGAGATGCTCTGCCGCCTGCCCGACGCCGAAGTCGTGTTCGTCGCCGAGCGGCCCGGCCCCGTGCTCAACGACCGTGGCCAGCTCTCCCTCACCGCCGGCAAGACCTTCGAAGAGGTGCCCCGCCCCGACATCGTGCTGGTCCCCGGCGGTCCGGGCCAGAACGACCAGATGGAGAACGAGGCGCTGCTCGGGTGGCTCCGGTCCGTGGACGCGACCAGCACCTGGACCACGTCGGTGTGCACCGGCTCGCTGCTGCTGGGCGCGGCCGGGCTGCTGGAGGGACGCGAGGCGACATCGCACTGGCTCGCCCTCGATCACCTGGAGCGGCTGGGCGCGAAGCCGACCGGCCGCCGTGTCGTGACCGACGGCAAGTACGTGACGGCGGCCGGAGTCTCGTCCGGCATCGACATGGGGCTCACCCTGCTGGGCAGGGTGGCAGGTGAGGAGCACGCCCAGGCCGTGCAGCTGATGACGGAGTACGACCCCCAGCCGCCCTAAGGCGCGGGCTCGCCCGCCAAGGCGCCGGCTCACCTGGTCGAGAAGTTCCGGGCCGAGAGCCGCTTCTTCCTCCAGTAGCCACGCTCAGGCTCCGGTGCCCCCCGGCGTCCACGTGAATCGCGGCGCACGCCGCTCCAGGAAGGCGGCGACACCCTCGGCGGTGTCGCCGCTTCCGCGCGCCTGCTCCGCCCAGTACGCGTCGCGGTCGGTGCGGCCCGCGGTGAACTCCTTCGCGGCGCACTGCGTCAGCTGCGAGCGCGACACCAGGGTTCTGGTGAACTCGGCGGCCCGCCGGCCCAACGAGCCCTCGGGCAGCACCTCGTCGACCAGACCGGTGCGCAGCGCCCGCTCGGAGTCGATCAACTCGCCCGAGTACAGCAGGTACTTGGCCGCCGCCGGCCCCACCAGCGAGGCCAGTCGGCGCGTCGAGGCCGCCGGGTAGACGATCCCGAGCTTCGCCGGTGTCACGCCGAACAGGGTGTCGGTTTCCGCGAAGCGCAGATCGCAGGCGGCGGCGAGCTGGCAGCCGCCGCCCACGCAGTAGCCGCGCACGACGGCGAGTGTCGGTTTGGGGAACGCGGCGAGTGCCTCCTCCGCGCGCACGGCCAGTGCCTGCGGGTCCTCGCCCGGTGCACGCAGCGAGGAGATGTCCGCGCCCGCGCAGAAGGTCTCACCGGCACCGGTCATCACCAGTGCCCGTACGGCGGGGTCGGCGGCCTGTTCCTCGAGCAGCTCCGGCAGCGCGCGCCACATGTCGGCGGTCATGGCGTTGCGCTTGGCGGGGTTGCTGATCACGACGGTGGCGACACCGTCCGCGACGGTGTGCTGCAGCTGCGGCCGGTGGGGCTCGGGTGACTCCATGCGCCGGATGCTATCGGGAGGGACCGAACCCAAGATCAAGAAGGGGCCGGTCGTGAGCGGCGCCGGCGGCCGGCAGGCCGTCGGCACGGTCACCGAGCGGGGGGAGAAGCCGATGAGAAACGCCGACGAAAGACGCAGATAAGAGTGCTGAAACGATCGGTCCGGAGAAGCGGGCAGAAGGAGCTTCCGACCAGTCACACAACTGACCCTGTCATACGCATCCAGTCAAAAGGCGTCGATAGACGCTCACTTCCGTTCAGTGGTACGGCATGGAGCAACGGACTATCAACACTTGTTACTCCTAGGTCAGTGGGACGAGCCGAAGGTGGGTGCCGGACTATGGAGAGCCGCGGGAGCGTGCCTGCGCGGCCGCTGTCGTACGAGGGCGTCTGGCGGTTCACCGCCCCCGCTCTCGACGTGTCCGTCCCGCAGGCCAGGCATGCGGTGCGTGACCTGCTCGCCCGCCAGGGCGTGCCCGTCGCCGCCGACGTCGTGCAGGGTCTGCTGCTGATCGTCTCCGAGCTGGTCACCAACACGGTGCGGCACGCCGCGCTGCTCTCGCCGGAGGTCGCGGTCGAGGTGGCCATCGGCACGCACTGGGTGCGTGTCTCCGTGGAGGACAACCACCCCTACCGGCCCAAGGCGCTGGAGACCGACTCCGCGCAGACCGGCGGCCGTGGGCTTCTGCTGGTCCGTGAGATCACCCGGGAGGCCGGGGGGACCTGCGACGTGGAGCACACGGCGAGCGGCGGCAAGATCATCTGGGCCGAGCTGCCGCTCGTCTCCCAGTTCGCCGGCGGCACGACAACCGTCTAGGCGCCGCGCCGCCGTGGAACATGCGACCGGCCTCCGGCCGGTCCGTGCTACCAGCCTCCGGCCGGTCCCGTCAGCTCCCTGACCGCAGGCCGGGCGGCGTCCAGCACCGTCATGAACCACGCGGAGAACGGCGCCTCACGGTGCAGCTTCGCCAGTTCGTCGGGGGTCACGAAGGCCGTCTCGCCGATCTCCTCGGGGTCCGGTCGCAGCGGGGACTGCACCATGCCGACGAAGAGATGGTTGTACTCCTGCTCGACCAGCCCCGACTCCGGGTCCGGATGGTTGTAGCGGACCGTACCCGCCTCGGCGAGCAGCGAGGGCGAGACGCCCAGCTCCTCGTGCGTACGACGGGCGGCAGCCGCGAACGGCGCCTCGCCCGGGTACGGGTGCCCGCAGCAGGTGTTCGACCAGACACCGGGGGAGTGGTACTTGCCGAGCGCCCGGCGCTGCAGCAGCAGCCGCCCCTGCTCGTCGAAGAGAAACACCGAGAAGGCGCGGTGCAGTTGTCCGGGCGCCCGGTGGGCGGAGAGCTTCTCCGCCGTGCCGATGGTGTTGCCCTCCTCGTCGACCAGCTCGAGCAGGATCTCTGGTGATGTTCCGTTCGACGAACTGGTCGCCGCGGTGGCTGGTGTGATCGGCATAACCGTCCTTCGCATCGGTTCTCGGCCCGGCCGTCCTTCCGGAGGAAGGACCCTGGGCCCTGCTCAGTCTGCCGTACAAAAGCGGCTTGTCCGCACTTCGGCCGGAGCCTGGCATGTCCGCTCCGCGGCGTCGGAACGCGGCGGAGCGGACACGGTCGACAGGTCCGTCAGACACCGAAGGCGGCCGGATAGCGGACCGTGCCCTGCGGCGCGGACCGGGAGCCGTCCAGCATCAGCACCATCAGGGCCTCGGCCGGTACCTCGAAAGACGTCCTGATTCCGTGTGCCGAGGCGGTCACGAACCCGAACCTCGGGTAGTACTCCGGATGCCCGAGGACGACGACCGGCGACGCCTCGCCCCGGGCCCGCGCGGCATCGAGCACGGCCCGGACGACCGCCTGGCCCGCGCCCCGGCGCTGGTGCCGGGGCGAGACTGCGACCGGGGCCAGCGCCAGCGCGGGCGTATCGCCGATCCGGCACCGCGTCAGCAACGCGTAGGCGGCCACCGACCCGTCCGCCGCCTCCGCCACGTACGACAGCCCCGGCAGCCACGCCTCGCCGTCGAGCCGTAGCCGGTCCACGAGAGCGGACTCCTCCGGGGTGGGGAACGCGGCGGCGTTGACGGCCCGGACGGCCGGGATGTCGGCCGCCGTCTCCGGCCGGGTGCGCCAGCGCGCGTCGGCCGGACGCAGGACGTAACCGGTGTAGCCGAACTCCGAGCCGTGCTCCCGGCGCACGGCGATCTCCTCGCGGGTGGCGGCAAGGGCCTCCGCCATGCCGGGGAGCGCGGGGTCCGCGGCATCGGCACGCTCGCCCAGCGGACCGTAGTACTCGTCCCAGTCGCTCTCGGGCTGGCGGTACAGCCCGAGAACGGTGTAGCCGGCTCCGACGGCCGCCGAGCAGTTCGCGGCGGTCGTACGCAGCTCGTAGTGCTGGTCCCAGAAGGCGCGCGCCTCGGCCGAGGGGTTCTCGGCCGTCCACTCGCACTCGGTCAGGACGAGGCTGCCTCCCGGGGCGAGCAGCCGCCGCCATTTCGCGAGGGCGGTGTCGAAACCGATGCTGTAGGCGGAGCTCTCCGCCCAGACGACATCGAACGAGCCGTCGGGGAAGGGCAGTTCGCCCATGTCGGCGTTGACCGTGCGGATCGCGTCACCGAGCCCGCGGGCCGCGGCGCTGTGCCGCAGCTCCTCGAGGAACGGCTCGTGCAGATCGACGGCCGTCACGTCGGCTCCGGCCCGCGAGGCCAGCAGGAGGGCGGAGCGGCCCGGACCGCAGCCCAGGTCGAGCACCCGCGGACGCGCGGGCAGCGGCCCCACCAGAGCGAGCAGCCGCAGCGAGGTGTCGTCGGAACCGGGACCCTGCCGGGGAAGACCGTGGTGCAGGGCGAAGAAAGCGTTGTGCAATGCGTTGTCGGACAACGTGGGAACCCTTGTGTTCGGGGCTCCGGCCGACGTGCGCGGTCGGATCGGTGGGACCGGACCGGATCAGGGTCGGACGGAAGCCCGGAGGATGAGGAAGGACCGGGCGCTGCTCGGGGCAGCCTCCACTGCGACGGTCATCAACCTCAGCTCCTCTCAAGGGCGTAAGGGACTGGGATGCCCCTGCGGAACCCTAGCAGCCACGACGTCGCCCGACGTGGGAAGCGCAATGGCGGTCGGTCAGTGACAGAGTTTCGCCTCGTGCGCGGCGTGGCCGACGGGCTCCAGCTGGAAGGTGCAGTGCTCCACGTCGAAGTGCGTACCGAGGCAGCCCTGGAGGGCGTGCAGCATCTTCTCGTGACCCACCGAGTCCAGCACGTCCTGGCTCACCACCACATGCGCGGAGAGCACCGGCATCCCGGAGGTGATCGTCCACGCGTGCAGGTCGTGGACGTCCTCCACGCCTGGCAGGGCCAGTATGTGCGCGCGCACCTCGCCCATGTCGACACCCTTCGGGGCGGCCTCCAGCAGTACGTTCAGCGTCTCCCGCAGCAGCCGCACCGTGCGCGGAACGATCATCAGGCCGATCGCCAGCGACGCGATCGGGTCGGCGTACTGCCAGCCCGTCGCGAGGATGATCCCCGCGGACACCAGCACGGTCACGGAGCCGAGCGCGTCCGCCAGTACCTCGAGATACGCGCCCCGGACGTTGAGGCTCTCCTTCTGGCCGCGCATCAGCAGCGTCAGCGAGACCATGTTGGCCGCCAGGCCGATCAGCGCGAAGACGACGGTCAGACCGCCCCGGGTCTCCGTGGGCTCGACGAAACGCTCCACCGCCTCGAAGAGCAGGAAGCCGCCGACACCCAGCAGAAGAAGACAGTTGGCGAGCGCCGCGAGGATCTCGGCACGGGCGAACCCGAACGTGCGGTTCTGCCCGGCCGGCCGGTTGGCGAAATGGATCGCCAGCAGAGCCAGCCCGAGTCCCACCGCGTCCGTCGCCATGTGGGCGGCATCGGCGATGAGGGCGAGCGAGCCCGACAGCACGCCACCGACGATCTCCAGCACCATCACGCCGAGCGTGATGGAGAGCGCGACGCGCAGCCGTCCCTTGTAGGCCGCGGCCGCGGTACCCGTCGGCGGCGGCCCGCCGTGCGTATGCCCGTGGTCGTGCCCAGCCCCCATGTCGGTGCCCTTCCCTCGCTGCGCATGGTCGGTCGAGCCCCAAGTCAACTACGGGCGGGGGGTATGTGGCAACACGACGCTGAACACCGTTGTCATATGCTCTGACCTGCGGAAATGCTTGCAGGTCAGAGCGTCTAGGCGATCAGCGGGCGGCTGCTTCCGGGTGCAGGACGAGCCAGCCCTCCCAGGCGGAGGCGACCATCTCCTCCACCCCGTACGACGCCGACCAGCCCAGCTCCTTGGTGATCAGTTCCACCGAGGCGACCGCCTTCGCGGCGTCACCGGGCCGACGCGGCACGACCACCGGCTCCAGCCGCCGCCCGGTGACCTCGCCCACCAGATCGGCGAGCTCGCGCACCGAGACACCGACGCCGCGGCCGATGTTGACGGTGAGGTCGCCGGCCTCCTCGGCTCCGGCCAGCCGACGCGCCACCGCGAGATGGGCGTCCGCGAGATCGGCGACATGGATGTAGTCACGGATGCAGGTCCCGTCCGGGGTCGGGTAGTCCGCGCCGAAGATCCGCGGAGGCTCGCCGTGCGTGATCCGGTCGAAGAACATCGGGATGATGTTGAACACCCCGGTGTCCGCCAGTTCGGGGGCGGCCGCACCGGCGACGTTGAAGTAGCGAAGGCACGCCGTCGACAGGCCGTGCGCCCGCCCGGCCGCCCGGACCAGCCACTCGCCCGTGAGCTTTGTCTCCCCGTACGGGTTGATCGGCTCGCAGGCCACCGACTCGGAGATGAGATCGGTCTCCGGCACCCCGTACACGGCGGCCGACGAGGAGAAGAGGAACCGCCGCACACCGGCCGCGACCACCGCCTCCAGCAGCACCGTCAGGCCGTGCACGTTCTCCCGGTAGTACAGCAGCGGCTGCTCGACGGACTCGCCGACCTGCTTCTTCGCCGCGAGATGCACGACACCGGTGACGGCGTGGTCGACGAGTGTGCGTTCCACCACGTCACGGTCGAGCACCGACCCGCGCACCAGCGGAACGTCGGCGGGCAGCCGCTCGGGGATCCCCGACGACAGGTCGTCGAGCACGACGACCCGTTCACCGGCCGCCGCCATGGCGTGCGCCACATGCGCCCCGATGTATCCCGCTCCACCTGTGATCAGCCAAGTCATGACGGCCACCCTATGGGGTGCTCACCGGCGTTCCGTCCGGCTCCGGGCGGTGCGGCCGGTGCTCCACGCGGCCCCTCGTACCGGCGGTTTGGAGGGCGGGGTGCTGATCGACGATGATGATCTCGGCGGGGCCGCCAGGGCGTAAACGGCCGGTGAACTCCCGCTTCCGTCCATCCGATAACCTCTGCCGACGTGCCGCCGCCCGTGCACCGGGCCGAGCCGCCGTGCACCAGCACCGTCAGCTCCAAGGAGTGAATTCGTCTGTCGACCGCCATCCTCACCGGTCCGCCGGTACCCGGATCGTCGCTCGAGGGCGATCTGCGGTCGCTGGGCTTCGACGTGCGGGTCGCGAACGGCCCCGAGCACACCGCCGCACTGATCGCGGCGGTGCCCGGTGCCGAACGGGTCGCCCTGATCGATCCCCGGTTCGTGGGGCACGTCCACGCTCTGCGACTGGCACTGACCGATCCGCGTTTCCAGACCACCGCCGTCACCGGGGCGCTCAGTGCGCAGCCGGCCGGCCGTGCGGCGCTGACCGGCGCCGTGCGCGACGTCTCCGCCACGGTGCCCGCCGGAGCGGGCGCCGTCGCGGGTGACGGCGTCGTCGACAGCGTCACCGCGGAGCTCGAGGCCCAGGGCGTGCCCGTGCACCGCCCCGAGCTCGGCTCGCTGGTCGCCGCCGTTCCCTCGGAGGCGGAGGAGCGCCACCGGGCGCGCGCCGCCGTCGAGGCGGTCGACGACGAGGCCGTACGGCTGCGCTCGGCCGTCAAGGCCCACGACGGGTTCTTCACGACCTTCTGCATCAGCCCGTACTCCCGCTATCTCGCCCGCTGGTGCGCCCGGCGCGGACTGACCCCGAACCAGGTCACCACCGCGTCCCTGCTCACCGCGCTGATCGCGGCAGGCTGCGCGGCAACCGGCACCCGCGTGGGCTTCGTCGCCGCAGGCCTGCTGCTGCTCTTCTCCTTCGTCCTGGACTGCACGGACGGGCAGCTCGCCCGCTACTCGCTGCAGTACTCGACGATGGGCGCCTGGCTCGACGCCACCTTCGACCGCGCCAAGGAGTACGCCTACTACGCGGGCCTGGCCCTCGGGGCGGCACGCGGCGGGGACGACGTATGGGCGCTCGCGCTCGGCGCGATGGTGCTGCAGACCTGCCGGCACGTCGTCGACTTCTCGTTCAACGAGGCGAACCACGACGCGACCGCCAACACGAGTCCGACGGCCGCCCTGTCCAGCAAGCTCGACAGCGTCGGCTGGACGGTCTGGCTGCGCCGGATGATAGTGCTGCCGATCGGCGAGCGCTGGGCGATGATCGCCGTGCTCACCGCCGTGACCACACCGCGCATCGTCTTCTACGCGCTGCTGATCGGCTGCTCGCTCGCCGCCTGCTACACCACCGCCGGCCGGGTGCTGCGCTCGCTGACCCGCAAGGCGCACCGCACCGACCGTGCCGCCCGGGCCCTGGCCGACCTCGCCGACTCCGGACCGCTCGCCGAGACCGCCTCGCGCGTCGCCGCCAAGGGCGTGCGCACTCTGCCCGGTCCGATACCCCTCGTGGTGGCGGCCCTCGGCGGTGCCGCGGTCATGGCGACCGCGGCCCTCACCGCCTTCGGCAGTGTCTGGACCGTCGTCGCGGCCGTGGTCTACGCACTCACCTCGGGCGTCGCCGTCGCCCGCCCCCTCAAGGGCGCCCTCGACTGGCTCGTCCCCCCCGTTTTCCGTGCCGCCGAGTACGGCACGATCCTGGTCCTCGCCGCTCACGCAGAGGTGAACGGTGCGCTACCGGCAGCTTTCTGCCTGGTGTCCGCCGTCGCCTACCATCACTACGACACGGTCTACCGCATCCGAGGTGGCACCGGCGCGCCCCCGCACTGGCTGGTGCGGACGATCGGCGGGCACGAGGGGCGGGTCCTGGCAGTCGCACTGCTCGCCTTCCTGCTGACCAGCACGGACTTCACCATCGCGTCGGCGGCCCTCGCTGCGGCCGTGGCGCTCGTGGTGCTCGTCGAGAGCATCCGCTTCTGGGTGTCCTCGCAGGCACCCGCCGTACATGACGAAGGAGAACCAGCATGATCGGCCTCGTATTGGCAGCCGGTGCCGGACGGCGTCTGCGCCCCTACACCGACACGCTTCCCAAGGCCCTCGTGCCCGTCGACGGCGACATCACGGTTCTCGACCTGACGCTGGGCAACTTCGCTGAGATCGGGCTCACCGAGGCCGCGATCGTCGTCGGCTACCGCAAGGAGGCCGTGTACGAGCGCAAGGCCGCGCTCGAGGCGAAGTACGGCCTGAAGCTCACTCTCGTCGACAACGACAAGGCCGAGGAGTGGAACAACGCCTACTCCCTGTGGTGCGCCCGTGACGTCATCGCCGAGGGCGTGATCCTCGCCAACGGCGACACCGTGCACCCGGTCTCCGTCGAGAAGACCCTGCTCGCCGCCCGCGGCAACGGCCAGAAGATCATCCTCGCCCTCGACACGGTGAAGAACCTCGCCGACGAGGAGATGAAGGTGATCACCGAGGGCGACAAGGGTGTCCAGCGAATCACCAAGCTGATGGACCCCGCCTCCGCCACCGGCGAGTACATCGGCGTCACCCTCATCGAGCCCGACGCGGCCGCCGACCTCGCCGACGCCCTGAAGGCCACCTTCGAGCGCGACCCCGACCTCTACTACGAGGACGGATACCAGGAGCTCGTCAACCGCGGTTTCAGGGTCGACGTCGCCCCCATCGGCGACGTCAGCTGGGTCGAGATCGACAACCACGACGACCTCGCGAAGGGCCGTGAGATCGCGTGCCAGTACTGACCCGGCTCATCCCGTCCCCGGTTGTCGTCGACATCCGGGCGGGAGCCCTGGACGACCTGGCCGGCATCCTCGCCGACCAGCGGATCTCCGCCTCCGGCAAGCTCGCCTTCGCGATCAGCGGCGGCTCCGGCCAGAAGCTGCGCGAGAAGCTCGCGCCCGCCCTGCCCGGCGCCGACTGGTACGAGGTGTGCGACGGCACCATCGACTCCGCCGTCAAGCTCGCCGACGACATAAAGGGCAACCGGTACGACGCGGTCGTCGGCCTCGGCGGTGGCAAGATCATCGACGTGGCGAAGTACGCCGCTGCCCGGGTGGGCCTGCCGCTCGCCGCCGTCGCGACCAACCTCGCGCACGACGGCCTGTGCTCGCCGATCTCCATCCTGGACAACGACAACGGCCGCGGTTCCTACGGCGTCCCGTCGCCCATCGCCATGGTCATCGACCTCGACGTGGTGCGCGACGCCCCGGTGGTTTTCGTGCGTTCCGGCATCGGCGACGCGATCTCCAACATCTCGGCGATCGCCGACTGGGAGCTGTCGCACCAGGTCAACGGCGAGAACGTCGACGGCTTGGCGGCCGCCATGGCCCGCACCGCCGGCGAGTCGGTGCTGCGCCACCCCGGCGGCGTCGGCGACGACGAGTTCCTCACCGTCCTCGCCGAGGCACTGGTGCTCTCCGGCATCGCCATGTCCATCAGCGGCGACTCCCGGCCGTCCTCCGGCGCCTGCCACGAGATCAGCCACGCCTTCGACCTGCTGTACCCCAAGCGGGCCGCCAGCCACGGCGAGCAGGTCGGCCTCGGAGCGGCGTTCGCGATGCACCTGCGCGGCGCGGCCGAGGGGGCGGGCCTGTTCGCCGAGGTGCTGCGCCGGCACGGTCTGCCCGTGCTGCCCGAGGAGATCGGATTCTCACCGGACGAGTTCGTGCGCGCCGTCGAGTACGCGCCCCAGACCCGCCCGGGCCGTTTCACCATCCTCGAGCATCTCGACCTCACCAACGACCAGATCAGGGACGCGTACGCCGACTATGCCAAGACCATCAGTAGCTGAACTCCGCCCGGTCGTTCACCCCGCGGGTGTGAAGGACCGGCGCAGCGGTGAGCACTGGGGCGGCCGCTTGTACATGCGCGAGATCTCGCTGCGTATCACCCGCCTCCTGGTCACCACCAAGGTCACGCCGAACCAGCTGACCTACGTGATGACCCTCGCCGGCGTCCTGGCCGCCCCCGCCCTGCTGGTGCCGGGTGTCTGGGGTGCCGTCCTCGGTGTGGTGGCGGTCCAGCTCTATCTGCTGCTCGACTGCGTCGACGGCGAAGTGGCCCGCTGGAAGCAGCAGTTCTCGCTCTCCGGGGTGTACCTGGACCGGGTCGGCGCCTATCTGTGCGACGCGGCCGTCCTCGTCGGCTTCGGCCTGCGCGCCGCCGACCTGTGGGGCACCGGACGGATCGACTGGCTGTGGGCCTTCCTCGGCACCCTCGCCGCGCTCGGCGCGATCCTGATCAAGGCCGAGACCGACCTGGTCGGTGTCGCCCGTCACCAGGGCGGGCTGCCGCCGGTCAAGGAAGCGGCGGCCGAGCCGCGCTCGTCCGGCATGGCGCTCGCCCGCCGGGCCGCCGCCGCGCTGAAGTTCCACCGGCTGGTGCTCGGCATCGAGGCGTCCCTGCTCATCCTGGTGCTCGCCGTCCTGGACGAGGTGCGGGGCGACCTGTTCTTCTCCCGCCTCGGTGTCGCCGTGCTGGCCGGTATCGCGCTGCTCCAGACGCTGCTGCACCTGGTGTCCGTCCTCGCGTCGAGCAGGCTGAAATGACCGCTCCACTGAAGCTGGGCGCCGTCGTCATCACGATGGGCACCAGGCCCGACGAGCTGCGGGCCCTCCTCGACTCGGTCGCCAAGCAGGAGGGCGACCCGATCGAGGTGGTCGTCGTCGGCAACGGCGCGTCCGTGGTGGACGTGCCCGACGGCGTGCGCACCGTGGACCTGCCCGAGAATCTGGGCATCCCGGGCGGCCGCAACGTCGGCATCGAGGCCTTCGGCCCCGGCGGCCGCGACGTCGACGTCATGCTCTTCCTCGACGACGACGGACTGCTGCCCGAGACCGACACCGCGCAACTCGTCCGCGAGGCCTTCGACGCCGACCCGGGGCTGGGCATCATCAGCTTCCGCATCGCCGACCCGGAGACCGGGCTGACCCAGCGCCGCCATGTCCCGCGGCTGCGCGCCTCCGACCCGATGCGTTCCTCACGGGTCACGACCTTCCTCGGCGGCGCGAACGCCGTGCGCACGAAGGTGATCGGACAGGTGGGCGGACTGCCCGACGACTTCTTCTACGCCCACGAGGAGACGGATTTCGCCTGGCGTGCCCTGGACGCCGGCTGGTCGATCGACTACCGCGCCGACATGGTGCTGTTCCATCCGACGATGCCCCCCTCCCGGCACGCGGTCTACCACCGGATGGTGGCCCGTAACCGGGTGTGGCTCGCCCGTCGCAATCTGCCCGCGCCCCTGGTGCCGGTCTACGTCGGGGTGTGGTTGCTGCTCACCCTGCTCCGGCGCCCGTCGCTTCCGGCGCTCAAGGCCTGGTTCGGCGGCTTCATGGAAGGCTGGCGGACGCCCTGCGGCCCGCGCCGTCCGATGAAGTGGCGTACTGTGTGGCGACTCACCAGGCTGGGCCGACCTCCTGTCATCTGACAAGCTCGGTTCTGAGAGCATCTGGGCGACAGGCCCCGGACGGCCGCGCCCCGAATTGCCGCGCATCTTGAACACGAAAGTTTCAACTTGTGAGTGACACAACCCATGACGGTGCCATCGCGATGAGCCCCGCACCATCGCCCGACGACGGCCTGTCTCCGGCGCAGCTCGCCGCGAAGTACGGGCTGTCGGTGAGCGGTGCCCGACCGGGCCTGGTCTCGTACGTCAGGCAGCTGTGGGGTCGGCGCCACTTCATCCTGGCCTTCTCGCAGGCCAAGCTGACGGCCCAGTACAGCCAGGCGAAGCTCGGCCAGCTCTGGCAGGTGGCGACGCCACTGCTCAACGCGGTCGTCTACCTGCTGATCTTCGGGGTGATCCTGAAGGCCAGCAGGGGCATGGCGATGGACATCTACATCCCGTTCCTGGTGACGGGCGTGTTCGCGTTCACCTTCACCCAGAGCTCCGTGATGGCGGGCGTGCGGGCGATCTCGGGCAACCTGGGACTGGTGCGCGCGCTGCACTTCCCCCGGGCATCGCTGCCGATCTCGTTCGCGTTGCAGCAGCTCCAGCAACTGCTGTTCTCCATGATCGTGCTGGTGGCGATCGTGGTGGGCTTCGGCAGCTACCCCTCGCTGTCCTGGCTGCTGGTGCTGCCCGCCCTCGCTCTGCAGTTCGTGTTCAACACCGGCCTCGCCATGATCATGGCCAGGCTCGGCGCGAAGACCCCCGACCTCGCGCAGCTGATGCCCTTCATCATGCGCACCTGGCTCTACGCGTCCGGCGTGATGTTCTCCATCCCGGTGATGCTCGCCGACAAGCCGGCCTGGATCGCGGACGTACTCATGTACAATCCGGCGGCCATCTACATGGACCTCATCCGGTTCGCGCTGATCGACGGCTACGGCTCCGAGAACCTGCCCTCGCACGTCTGGGCCGCGGGCCTGGGCTGGGCGGTCCTGATCGGCTTCGCGGGCTTCGTGTACTTCTGGAAGGCTGAGGAGCGGTACGGCCGTGGCTGATGAAAAGAACGAGCACCGCGTGGACACCGCCAAGGCACGCATCCCCACGGTCATCGCCGACGACGTGCACATCGTCTACCGGGTCAACGCCGGCGGCGGCGGCAAGGGCAGCGCGACGGCCGCACTCAGCCGGATCCTCCGCCGCGACAAGGGTGAGTCCCGCGGTGTGCGCAAGGTCCATGCCGTGCGCGGCGTCTCCTTCACCGCCTACCGCGGCGAGGCCATCGGCCTGATCGGTACCAACGGCTCGGGCAAGTCGACCCTGCTGCGTGCCATCGCCGGTCTGCTGCCGGCCGAGAGCGGCAAGGTGTACACCGACGGTCAGCCCTCGCTGCTCGGCGTCAACGCCGCACTGATGAACGACCTCACCGGTGAGCGCAACGTCATACTCGGCGGCCTGGCCATGGGCATGACGCGCGAGGAGATCCGCGAGCGCTACCAGGGCATCGTCGACTTCTCCGGCATCAACGAGAAGGGCGACTTCATCACCCTGCCGATGCGCACCTACTCCTCCGGCATGGCGGCCAGGCTCCGCTTCTCGATCGCCGCGGCCAAGGACCACGACGTACTGATGATCGACGAGGCGCTGGCGACCGGTGACCGCCGTTTCCAGATCCGCTCCGAGGAGCGGATCAGGGAGCTCCGCAAGGAGGCCGGCACGGTGTTCCTGGTCAGCCACAGCAACAAGTCGATCAGGGACACCTGTGACCGTGTGCTGTGGCTGGAGAAGGGGGAGCTGCTGATGGACGGCCCCACCGACGAGGTCATCAAGGCGTACGAGAAGGAGACCGGCAAGTAGCGCCGGTTCCGCTCGGCACGCTGGGCGCAGGCCCCCGTCGTCTTCGACCGGCGGGGGCCGTGTCGTGCCGGTGGCCGGTGCGGCGCGCCGCTGCTCGCACCGGCGTCACTTCGGTGCGGCGTCGAAAGGTGCACCGGAACGCCGCGTTGTTCCGGGGTGTGACACCCGGCGGCGCTCCGGGGCGTTGTACAACGTAAGCTGTACCGGTACCGAAACGCGGCAAGTGGGGTTAAAAGCCGTCGGCCGACCGGCCGATCCCGGCACCGCCGGGTGGCGGATGTGCGGTGCCGTTATGTGGCGGCGTGTCCGAAATGGGATGTATTGGGTCGGCAGTGTAGAACGGGAGACGTGACGGCCATGACGGGAAATCTCCAGCTCCGCCACTCTCCCGCCGTCCCCGCGCCGGACAGCGAGCGGCTCCCCGCGTCGGGCAGCGCGCAGTGACGGGCACCTCTCGGACGCGCGCGCGGGTCCCCGCCCGCGCCACCCTGGACAAGGCCGCTGAGGAGAACTTCCCCGTCGCCCCCTTCTTCCTCCCCCGCGCCTGGCGCGACGACCTCATGGCCGTCTACGGCTACGCCCGTCTCGTCGACGACATCGGCGACGGCGATCTCGCGCCCGGCGGCGCGGACGCCCGCCACCTCGGCGTCACCCCGGAGAAGGCCGACGACCGGCTCGCCGTACTCGACGCCTTCGAGGCCGATCTCGGCCGTGTTTTCGACGAGGCGGGCGACGCCCCCCGCCATCCCCTGCTGTGCGCGCTGCGGCCCACCGTCCGCCGCAGCTCGCTCACGCCCGAGCCGTTCCTCGGCCTGATCGCGGCCAACCGGCAGGACCAGCTCGTCCGCCGCTACGAGACGTACGACGACCTCCTCGCCTACTGCGAGCTGTCCGCGAACCCGGTCGGCAGGCTGGTCCTGGGCATCACCGGCACCGCCACTCCTGAACGCGTACGCCGCTCGGACGCCGTGTGCACGGCCCTCCAGATCGTGGAGCACCTCCAGGACGTCGCCGAGGACCTGGCGCGCGACCGCATCTACCTGCCCGCACAGGACATGAAACGTTTCCACACGGCCGAGGCCGACCTCGCCGCGCCGACCGCCAACGCGTCGGTGCGTGCGCTGATCGCCTTCGAGGCACAGCGTGCCCGCCTGCTGCTGGACGAGGGCACGCCGCTCGTCGGCAGCGTCGACGGCAGGTTGCGGCTGCTGCTCGCCGGATTCGTCGCCGGTGGGCGTGCCGCCCTCGCCGCGATCGCCTCGGCCGGACATGATGTCCTGCCCGGGCCGCCCAGAGCCACCAAGGCGAACCTGCTGCGTCACGTGGGAGCAGTCTTGCGAGAAGCACGTAGAGAGGGATGAGCCGGACGATGGAGGGACCGATCCAGGTGCCCGGGCCGGTGCAGGCCGCGTACAGCTACTGCGAGGCCGTCACCGGACAGCAGGCCCGCAACTTCGCCTACGGCATCAGGCTGCTGCCGCCGGAGAAGCGCCAGGCAATGTCGGCGCTGTACGCGTTCTCCCGGCGCGTCGACGACATCGGCGACGGCACACTGAAGCCCGAGGCCAAGCACGACCGGCTCGAGGGCACGCGCGAGCTGCTGCAGCGCATCAGGAAGGGCGCCGTCGACGAGGACGACACCGACCCCGTCGCCGTCGCCCTCTCCGACGCCGCGCGCCGCTTCCCCCTCCCGCTCGACGGCCTCGACGAACTCATCGACGGCGTGCTGATGGACGTCCGGGGCGAGACCTACGAGACGTGGGACGACCTCAAGGCGTACTGCCGGTGCGTGGCGGGAGCGATCGGGCGGCTCTCGCTGGGCGTGTTCGGCACCCAGCCCGGCGCGCGCGGCGCCGACCGCGCCTTCGAGTACGCCGACACGCTGGGCCTCGCCCTTCAACTGACCAACGTTCTCAGGGACGTTCGGGAGGACGCGGCCAACGGCCGCACCTACCTGCCCGCGGACGACCTCGCCAAGTTCGGCTGCTCCGACGGCTTCCACAGCAGCACACCGCCGCCCGGTTCCGACTTCGCGGGTCTGGTCCACTTCGAAGTACGCCGCGCCCGTGCCCTGTTCGTGGAGGGCTACCGGCTGCTGCCCATGCTCGACCGGCGCAGCGGCGCGTGCGTCGCCGCGATGGCCGGCATCTACCGCCGCCTGCTCGACCGCATCGAGCGCGACCCAGAGGCCGTGCTGCGCAGACGCGTCACCCTGCCGGGCCGCGAGAAGGCCTACGTCGCCGTCCGGGGCCTGTCCGGCCTGGACGCCCGCCACATCGTCCGCCGGACTCACGGGAGTCGCCGATGACGCCCACGACACACCTGCCGGCCACCTGCCGGGCCCACCCGTACGAGGCCCCGCCCAAAGCCGGCCCGCGCCGGCGCGTGGCGCACGCGCCCGCCGCCCACCTTCCGAGGGCAACCCGGCGGACCTTCGCCGCGTCCCTGCCTGTGGTGGCCCCGGCGCGGCGAGGGTACGGTTCCGCGGTGTCGCACCGCCACTGCCGGCCGGGCCTGACGGCGGCGGCCCCGTCGCTGCCCGGGCTCGGCTCTGCAGGGCCGCGCCCCGGACAGGACCGCTGCCGGGAGGGCCTGACGCCGGCGGCTCCGTCCCGCCGGCCGGGAGGGACGCCGGCGGTCCCCGTGAGGGAGGCGAGCGCATGACGGACGACGACATCACCCGTTCCCGGCACGCCGTCGTGATCGGCGGGGGCATCGCCGGTGTCACGGCGGCACTCCGGCTCGCCGACGCCGGGGTGCGAGTCACCCTGCTGGAAAGCCGTCCGCGGCTCGGCGGGCTCGCCTTTTCGTTCCGCCGCGGCGACCTCACCGTGGACAACGGCCAGCACGTGTACCTGCGGTGCTGCACCGCCTACCGCTGGTTCCTCGACCGCATCGACGGCGCCCGTCTCGCCCCGGTCCAGGACCGTCTCGACGTCCCCGTGCTCGATGCCGCGGCCAAGGGCGGCCCGCGGCTCGGCCGGCTGCGGCGTACAGCGCTGCCCGTGCCGCTGCACCTCGCGGCGAGCCTGGCCGGCTACGCGCACCTCTCCCTCAAGGAGCGCGCCGGCGTCGCCCGCGCCGCACTCGCGCTCAAGCGGCTCGACCCCGCCGACCCGGCGCTGGACGGCATCGACTTCGCCACGTGGCTCGGCCGCCACGGCCAGTCCCGGCGGGCCGTCGCCGCACTGTGGGACCTCGTAGGAGTGGCGACGCTCAACGCCAGGTCCCCCGAGGCGTCCATGGGCCTGGCCGCGATGGTCTTCAAGACCGGGCTGCTCTCCGAGCCGGGGGCCGCCGACATCGGCTGGGCCCATGTCCCTCTCGGCGAACTGCATGACACGCTCGCCCGCAAGGCACTCGACGCGGCGGGGGTGCGCACCGAACTGTCCACCCGGGTAAGGGGGATCAGCCGGCCGGCGGACGGCCGCTGGCAGGTCGACGCGGCCGGCGAGCAGCTCGACGCCGACACCGTCGTACTCGCCGTGGCGCAGCGCGAGGCCCACGCCCTGCTCCCCGACGGCGCACTGGCGGACCGCGACCGGCTCCTCGACATCGGCACCGCGCCGATCCTCAACGTCCATGTCGTGTACGACCGCAGGGTGTTGCGCCGCCCCTTCTTCGCCGCGCTCGGCACGCCGGTCCAGTGGGTCTTCGACCGCACGGAGGCCTCCGGACTGAAGGACGGCCAGTATCTGGCTCTCTCGCAGTCGGCCGCGCAGAACGAGATCGACGAACCTGTCGCCGCCCTGCGAAGCCGCTTTCTGCCGGAGTTGGAACGGCTGCTGCCTGCCGCGCGCGGGGCCGCGGTGCGCGATTTCTTCGTCACCCGGGAGCGGACGGCGACGTTCGCGCCGGCCCCCGGCGTCGGCCGTCTGCGGCCGGATGCGCACACACGTGCCCCCGGCCTGTACCTTGCTGGCGCGTGGACTGCCACCGGCTGGCCCGCGACCATGGAGGGCGCCGTGCGCAGCGGATTCAGCGCCGCGGGTGCGGCGCTTCTCGCGCTCGGCCGCCACCATGAACATCCGCTCAAGGAGGCGGCGTGAGCACCAGTACTGGAACCAGAGGAGAAAGCGTGCCGACAGTGCACTCGGCGTACCCGGCTGACGACACCGCACAGAGCGTGGAGAGCGTCGACGTCTCCGCGCTGCTGGAGCGCGGACGCACCATGTCCACGCCGGTGCTGCGTGATGCCGTGAAGCGGCTCGCGCCGCCCATGGACACCGTCGCCGCCTACCACTTCGGGTGGATCGACGCGCAGGGACAGCCGTCCGAGGGCGATGGCGGCAAGGCCGTCCGCCCCGCGCTCGCGCTGCTGTCCGCGGAGGCGGCGGGCGCCGCACCGGAGGTCGGCATCCCCGGGGCGGTCGCCGTAGAGCTGGTGCACAACTTCTCGCTCCTGCACGACGACCTGATGGACGGTGACGAGCAGCGCCGCCACCGCGACACGGTCTGGAAGGTGCACGGCCCCGCGCAGGCGATCCTCGTCGGCGACGCGCTGTTCGCGCTGGCGAACGAGGTGCTGCTGGAGCTCGGCACGGTGGAGGCGGGGCGGGCGACCCGACGGCTGACGACCGCCACCCGGAAGCTGATCGACGGCCAGGCGCAGGACATCTCCTACGAGCACCGCGAGCGGGTCACCGTCGAGGAGTGCCTCGAGATGGAGGGCAACAAGACCGGCGCGCTGCTGGCTTGCGCCGTCTCCATCGGCGCGGTGCTCGGCGGCGCCGACGACAGGACGGCCGACACCCTCGAGGCGTACGGCTACCACCTCGGCCTCGCCTTCCAGGCTGTCGACGACCTGCTCGGCATCTGGGGCGACCCGGTCGCCACGGGCAAGCAGACCTGGAGCGACCTGCGCCAGCGCAAGAAGTCGCTGCCGGTCGTGGCGGCGCTGGCCGCAGGCGGCCCGGCCTCCGAGCGGCTCGGCGAACTGCTCGCCGCCGACGCCAAGAGCAACGACTTCGACAGCTTCTCCGAGGAGGAGTTCGCCACCCGGGCGGCTCTGATCGAGGAGGCCGGCGGCCGCGAGTGGACCTCCCAGGAGGCCCGCCGCCAGCACGCCGTCGCGATCGAGGCCCTCAACGCCGTCGACATGCCGGAACAGGTCCGCGCGCAGCTCGTCGAGCTCGCGGACTTCGTCGTCGTACGAAAGAGATGATCACCATCAGCATCGCCAGGACCCCCCGGAGCAACAGCCGCACCATATGAAGCGCGTCGCCGGCCGGTGACTCACCTGTCACCGGCCGACGTCAGACCCCAGCACAGCAGAGACCACTGCCACGAAGGGGAAACCATGACAGCGACGACCGACGGAAGCAGCGGGCCCGTGCGGGCCGGTGCTGCCGCTGCCGGCGACACGACCTCGACCACCGCCAGGACCACCGCCGCGGGCACGGACGCACGGGAGGCTGCCGGGAGGGCCGCCGAACGGGCCGTGGAGCACCTGCTCGCGCGGCAGGACGCCCAGGGCTGGTGGAAGGGCGACCTCGAGACCAATGTGACGATGGACGCGGAGGACCTGCTGCTCCGGCAGTTCCTCGGCATCCAGGACGCGAAGACCGTCGAGGCCTCCGCCCGCTTCATCCGAGGGCAGCAGCACGACGACGGCACCTGGGCGACGTTCTACGCAGGACCGGGCGACCTGTCCGCCACCGTCGAGGCCTACGTCGCTCTGCGCCTGGCCGGAGACCGGCCGGACGACCCGCACATGCAGCGCGCCGCCTCCTGGGTGCGCAGCCGGGGCGGCATCGCCGCGACCCGGGTCTTCACCCGGATCTGGCTGGCCCTGTTCGGCTGGTGGAAGTGGGACGACCTGCCGGAACTCCCGCCCGAGCTGGTCTTCCTGCCGAAGTGGTTCCCACTGAACATCTACGACTTCGGCTGCTGGGCGCGGCAGACCATCGTGCCGCTCACCGTGGTCTCCGCGAAGCGGCCCGTACGCCCCGCGCCGTTCGCGCTGGACGAGCTCCACACGGACCCGGCGATGCCCAACCCGCAGCGGCGGCTCGCCCCCGTGGCCGGCTGGGACGGATTCTTCCAGCGCGTCGACAAGGCACTGCACCTCTACCACAGGGTCGCCCCCCGCAGGCTGCGTCGTGCGGCCACGAACGCCGCCGCCCGCTGGATCATCGAGCGGCAGGAGAACGACGGCTGCTGGGGCGGCATCCAGCCGCCTGCCGTGTACTCGGTGATCGCCCTGCACCTGCTGGGTTACGACCTCGAGCACCCCGTCATGCGGGCAGGGCTCGAGTCCCTCGACCGCTTCGCCGTCTGGCACGAGGAGGACAACCTCCCCGTACGGATGATCGAGGCCTGTCAGTCCCCGGTCTGGGACACCTGCCTGGCCACCATCGCCCTCGCCGACGCCGGCCTGCCCGCCGACCACCCCGCGCTGGTGAAGGCCGCCGACTGGATGCTGAGCGAGCAGATCGTGCGGCCGGGCGACTGGTCCGTGCGCAAGCCGCAACTGGGCCCTGGCGGCTGGGCGTTCGAGTTCCACAACGACAACTACCCGGACATCGACGACACCGCCGAGGTCGTGCTCGCCCTGCGGCGGGTCAGGCATCCCGACCCGGAGCGCGTCGACGCGGCCGTCGCACGCGGCATGCGCTGGACCCTCGGCATGCAGTCCCGCAACGGCGCCTGGGGGGCGTTCGACGCGGACAACACCAGCCCGTTCCCCAACCGGCTCCCGTTCTGCGACTTCGGCGAGGTCATCGACCCGCCGTCGGCCGACGTCACCGCGCACGTCGTCGAGATGCTCGCCCTCGAGGGCATGACCCACGACCCGCGCACCCGGCGGGGAATCGACTGGCTCCTCGCGGAACAGGAGCCGAGCGGCGCCTGGTTCGGCCGCTGGGGCGTCAACTTCGTCTACGGAACGGGCGCCGTGGTGCCGGCCCTGATCGCCGCCGGACTCCCCGCCTCCCACCCGGCGATCCGGCGGGCCGTCGCCTGGCTGGAGTCCGTCCAGAACGACGACGGCGGTTGGGGCGAGGACCTGCGCTCGTACCGGGAGGAGAAGTCGATCGGCCGCGGCGCCTCCACCGCCTCGCAGACCGGCTGGGCGCTGCTCGCCCTGCTGGCGGCCGGGGAGCGGGAGAGCAACGCGGTCGAAAGGGGCGTCGGCCGGCTCACGCAGACGCAGCGGCCGGACGGCTCCTGGGACGAGCCGTACTTCACCGGCACCGGGTTCCCCTGGGACTTCTCCATCAACTACCACCTCTACCGGCAGGTCTTCCCGCTCACCGCGCTCGGCCGCTATCTGCACGGCGAACCGTTCGCCGAACGTGCGGACGCCCGCGAGGGGGGCTGATGGGGGACTCGGAGGCGCCGCGGGCCGACTCCGTCGTGCCGCTGCTGATCGCCTGTGCGCTCGGGATCGAGAAATTCGCCCTGCGCGCCGGCGACCGCGGCGGCACCCGCGGCGACGTGACCGTCCTGCGCACGGGCATGGGGCCGGTCAACGCCGGTCGCGCCGTGCACGCCGCGTGCACGGTCGGGGCGCTGCGGGCCGCGGCCGTCGTCGCCTCGGGCTTCTGTGCCGGGTTCGCCCCCGGCATGCACCCGGGGGACCTGGTGGTCGCGGAAGAGACCCGGCTCGGCGGCATCTCCACCGCCTGCACCAACACCGGCTTCCTGGTGCGGGCCGTGGCCAGGGCCGTGCCCGGCCGCACGGTGCACACAGGACCGCTGACCGGCCTGGACCACGTCGTACGGGGTCATGAACGGGCCGAACTGCTGGCCACAGGAGCGATCGCCGGGGACATGGAGTCCGCAGCCACGGTGGGCAGCGCCCTTCGGGCCGGACCGCGCCCGGTTGCGGCCGTCCGGGTGGTCGTCGACGCACCGGAGCACGAACTGGTTCGCATCGGAACATTCCGCGGTGGAATATCAGCCTTCCGCGTTCTTCGTGCCGTAGCGCCCGCTTTTCTCGAATGGCACCGTTCTTTGCTGCTCCCCAGGAGGTGAGCCAGATGGCCATGCCGCTCCGCCAGACCATCAGGGTCGGGACGTATCTCTTCGAACAGAAGCTCCGCAAGCGCGACAAGTTTCCTCTGATCGTCGAACTCGAGCCGCTCTACGCCTGCAATCTCGCCTGCGAGGGCTGCGGGAAGATCCAGCACCCCGCCGGAGTGCTCAAGCAGCGGATGCCGGTGGCCCAGGCAGTCGGAGCGGTGCTGGAGTCCGGTGCCCCGATGGTCTCCATCGCCGGCGGCGAACCCCTGATGCATCCCCAGATCGGCGAGATCGTGCGCCAGTTGGTCACCCGAAGGAAGTACGTCTTCCTCTGCACCAATGCCCTCCTGCTGCGCAAGAAGATCGAGAGCTTCAAGCCCTCCCCGTATTTCGCCTTCGCCGTTCACATCGACGGACTGCGGGAGCGGCACGACGAATCGGTCGCGAAGGAAGGCGTGTTCGACGAGGCCGTCGAGGCGATCAAGGAGGCCAAGCGCCGGGGCTTCAGGGTCACCACCAACTCGACCTTCTTCAACACGGACACCCCGCAGACCGTCATCGAGGTGCTCAACTACCTCAACGACGACCTCAGGGTGGACGAGATGATGATCTCGCCCGCGTACGCCTACGAGAAGGCGCCCGACCAGGAGCACTTCCTCGGCGTCGAACAGACCAGGGAGCTGTTCAGGAAGTCCTTCGCCGGCGGCAACCGGCGCCGCTGGCGGCTCAACCACTCGCCGCTCTTCCTGGACTTCCTGGAGGGCAAGGCCGACTTCCCCTGCACGGCGTGGGCGATCCCCAACTACTCCCTCTTCGGCTGGCAGCGTCCGTGCTACCTGATGAGCGACGGTTACGTCCCGACCTACCGCGAACTCGTCGAGGACACCGACTGGGAGAAGTACGGCCGAGGCAAGGACCCGCGCTGCGCCAACTGCATGGCCCACTGCGGCTACGAGCCCACCGCCGTGCTCGCCACCATGGGCTCGCTCAAGGAGTCCCTCCGGGCCGCCCGGGAGTCGCTGTCGAGCAGCCGATGACCGGCCCCGTGTGACCTTCACCCACTCCTCCCGCGCCCCGAGCGCGGGAGGCGCCCCTGTCGAGGAGGACCGAGGAATGACCGAGGTCGAGGAGGGACGAGGAATGACCCAGGTCGAGGAGGAGGGAGGAATGACCGAGGTCGAGGAGGGCCGACGAATGACGGAGCATCGCAAGGGCTTCGACCTGGCGGAGCTTCTGGCGAGGCGGGGCGCCGAGCGGTACGAGCTGCACGCCCGGCACCTCAACCACCAGCTGCCGCGCATGCTCCACACCATCGGTTTCGACAAGGTCTACCAGCGGGCCGAGGGCGCCTACTTCTACGACGCGGAAGGCAACGACTACCTCGACATGCTCGCGGGCTTCGGGGTGATGGGGCTCGGCCGGCACCACCCCGTCGTACGCAAGGCGCTGCACGACGTGCTGGACGCCCAGCTCGCCGATCTCACCCGCTTCGACTGCCAGCCGCTCCCGGGGCTGCTGGCGGAGAAGCTGCTCGCCCACACCCCGCACCTCGAGCGGGTCTACTTCGGCAACAGCGGTACGGAGGCCGTGGAGGCGGCACTGAAGTTCGCCAGGTACGCGACGGGCAGGCCGAGGATCCTGTACTGCACGCACGCCTTCCACGGGCTGACCACCGGCTCGCTCTCGGTCAACGGGGAGCCCGGGTTCCGCGACGGCTTCGCCCCGCTGCTGCCCGACACCGCGATCTCGATGGGAGACCTCGCCGCACTCGAGCGTGAGCTGGTGCGCGGCGATGTGGCGGCCTTCGTCGTGGAACCGGTCCAGGGAAAGGGTGTGCACCCGACCCCGCCGGGGTTCCTGCGCGCGGCCCAGGAGCTGCTGCACAAGTACAAGGCTCTGCTGATCGTGGACGAGGTGCAGACCGGCCTCGGGCGCACAGGCGACTTCTACGCCTTCCAGTACGAGGCGGGCGTCGAGCCGGACCTCGTCTGTGTGGCCAAGGCCCTGTCGGGCGGCTATGTGCCCGTCGGCGCCACCCTCGGCAGGGACTGGATCTTCAAGAAGGTCTACTCGTCGATGGACCGGGTGCTGGTGCACTCGGCGAGCTTCGGCTCCAACGCCCAGGCGATGGCCGCCGGGCTCGCCGTGCTCTCCGTGCTGGAGGACGAGCATGTGGTGGCGAACGCACGGGTGACCGGCGAGCTGCTGCGTGCCCGGCTGGCGGCGCTCGTCGACCGCTACGAGCTGCTGCACGCCGTACGGGGACGCGGCCTGATGATCGGCATCGAGTTCGGCCGCCCGGAGTCGATCAAGCTGCGCAGCCGCTGGACGGTGCTGCAGGCCGCTCGCAAGGGGTTGTTCGCGCAGATGGTGGTGGTGCCGCTGATGCAGCGGCACCGGATTCTCACGCAGGTGTCCGGGGACCACATGGAAGTGATCAAGCTGATTCCACCGCTGATCATCGGCGAACGCGAGGTCGACCGATTCATGACGGCGTTCGAAGCCGTGATGGACGACGCCCACGGTGGCGGCGGTCTGATGTGGGACTTCGGCAAGACGCTCGTGAAGCAGGCCGTCGCGAACCGCTGAGCCGGGCCGACGGGGGCCGTTTGCCTCTGAGGCAAGAAATTTGCCTCAGAGGCAGGACTCTGGCGCAATGGAGGCATGACCACCACCGTCGAGCCGGCGCACGACGAGCTGCCCGAGATGGCGCCCCGGCTGCGCGAACTGCGCCGCCGCCGCGGGCTCACCCTCGAGTCGGCCGCCCAGCGGGCGGGGCTGTCACCTGCCCACCTCTCCCGACTCGAGACCGGCCGGCGGCACCCGTCGCTGCCGATGCTGCTCGCCCTTGCTCGGATCTACGGTACGACCGTGGCGGAGCTCCTCGGCGAGCAGCCGCCGGAGAAGGACCCGGTCGTCCGCGCCCGCCGCGAACCCGCGGCGGCCGACGGTTGGCACTACCGACGGGCCGGCGCCCCCGGCCGGGCGATGCAGGCCCTGCGGATGACGGTGCCGTACGGCGTCCAGGGCGATCTGGAACGCGTGCATCCCGGCGAGGAGTGGCTCCATGTCGTGGAGGGACGGCTGCGGCTCACCCTCGGCGAGACGGTGTACGACCTGGCTCCCGGAGACAGCGCGCACTTCGACTCGCTCACCCCGCACCGCATCGCCGCCGCCGGCCCCGAGGGGGCCGAGCTGCTGTTCGTGCACACGCTGCTGCAGAGTCCGGAACTGCACCCCACCTCTGACCGGTAAGGAAGGCGAACGAACAACATGTCCCACGACCCACTGGACCGACGCGCCACGGGCGGCGAGAGCTCCAACGAGGAGCGGTTCCCCCGAGGACTGGTGATCCGGCTCTTCCTCTATCTGATCGCGGGCCACGTCATCGCCGGATTCCTCTACCTGCTGTTCCTGGTGGGCGGCCAGAGCCAGTGATCCGGTGCCTCAGCCCTCTTCGAGAAGTCGTGTGCGCAGCCGCTCGCGGGTCTGGGGGGAGAGCTTGAGGCCCTCGGTGAGGTACCGCTCCGGTGTGCCCCAGTTCTCCTCGATCGCGTCGAAGGCCGCGGCCAGGTACTCGGCGCGGGCGTCGAAGAGCGGGCTGAGCAGCTCCAAGACCTCGGGGGACATTCCGGCGGGGGAGCTGTCGGTGCGCCGGACCTTGTAGCGGCGGTGCGGGTCGTTGGACTTGAGGTAGTCGGCCTCGATCGCGTCCCGCTCCACGCCGACGGCCAGCAGTGACACGGCGATCGACAGCCCGGCGCGGTCCTTGCCGGCGGCGCAGTGCATCAAGGCCGGGACGCTGTCCTCGGCCAGGGCGTGCAGCACCTGGCTGTGCTCGGCCGTCCGCTCCTTGATGATCATGCGGTACGAGGCGATCATCCGCCCGGCGCCCTTGCCGTCGTCGAGGATGGCCTTGAGCTGATCGAGGTTGCCGTCCCGGACCATCTTCCAGAACTCGGCACCGTCGGCCGGGTCGCTCAGCGGCAGATTCACATTGCGCACACCGGGCAGCTCGACGTCCGGGCCCTCCAGCCGCTGGTCGGCGGCGTTGCGGAAGTCGAAGATCGTGTGGAGTCCCAGGGTCGTGAGGAACGCCGCGTCGCTCGCCGTCGCGTGCGCCAGGTGTCCGCTGCGGAACAGTCGGCCGTGCCGCACCCGCCGCCCGTCCACGGTCGGCAGTCCGCCCACGTCCCGGAAGTTGCGGACGCCGGTCAGCTCCGGCTCGGTCGAGGGGGCCTGCGGCAGCTGCTGCGTCACGAGGACTCCTTCAGGTACTGCCGTCGGCGCTGGTCGCCGACGATGGCGCGGCTCCGACCATACGACACCCGTTCATGAGGCACTCATCTCGGCCATGAACCAATGGTGTTGACGGCCGCAGGCAGATTTCCCCGGGGGCGTGACCCCGGCGGTCCGCACGGGGGGTGATGTGCGGGCTTGCGCGGCTCTGTGAAGGGATGCCCCGGCATCGGCGGGGCGAAATGACGCATCTGCATCGAATGAGTGCATTTCGGTCAGCGGTGCAGGGAAGTGACCTCGGCCTTCCCGTCGTCGTGGCCGGCGTCACATTCTCGTTCCTTTTGTGGGGGGTGGGAGGTGGGGGCGTGAGCGCGTTGCGGCAAGTGCGGGATTAGGTGGCTAAATGCATGTTCTGTCCGAATTGATTGTTTCGGCATAACGTGCCCCGTAAGCAGGGGAGATGGGCCGTGCTCCGTGAGCAGCGTCATATCTGTGACGTTCTGTGGCCGCGTCCGGCGCGTGAATTCCCTTCTCGGCAAGGGAATTGATACCCCGTTGCCCACGGAGGGTGACCGGGAAATCCCTGTTGATATCGGCCTCGTCATTGATCGGGGAAAATCGTGGCTTGTCCGGGACTGCCCGACTCGCCTACGGTCACGCTCAATCCGGACGGACCGCCTCATCCTGCCGCCGACCGGAATTCGAACCCATCCACGTGTGGCAGGAGCGGGGGACCCAGGTAGTACGCCGATTCCGGTCAATTCGGACGGCTTGGGGTGAAGTCGTGCACGTTCACGACCGGGCATCTCCAGCCCGAACCCGACAGCTCACCTCGCAGGCGCCGGAGAGGAAAGCGCCATGCCCGCAAAGGGTAAGCACCGCCGTCCCAAGACCAACCCGATCACCCGTGGCTTCGTCGTCGCCGGTACGGGTGGCGCCGCCATCGCGCTGCCCCTGTTCGGCGCCACCTCGGCCAATGCCGCACCCGCGGCGGCTCCGGCCGCCGCTCCGGAGAAGACCGCCGCCGCGGCCCCCGCCGCCGTCGAGGCCGCAGCCCTTCAGGGCGCCGGCAAGGCCCCGAAGACGTACACCGTCGTTGCCGGCGACTACCTGTCGAAGATCGCCGAGGAGCAGAACGTCCGCGGCGGCTGGAAGCAGCTCTTCAACGACAACCGCCGGGCCATAGGCGCCGACCCCGCGCTGATCCACCCGGGTCTCGAGCTGACGATCGGCGCCAAGTCCAAGGTCAAGAACGACCCCGAGCCCCGCTCCGAGTCGCAGACCCGTCCCTCGCGTGACGACTCGCGGCCCGCCGCGCCGCAGGCCGAGGCTCCCGCCAAGGAGGCTCCCGCGAAGGAGGCCTCCGCCCCGGCGTCCGGCTTCTCCGCCCCGGTCGACGCGGGCGTCACCACGCAGTACCGCGCCTCCGGCGCCATGTGGTCCAGCGGTTACCACACCGGTGTCGACTTCGCCGCCTCCTCCGGCACCCCCGTGAAGGCCGTCGGTGCGGGCACTGTCGTCTCCGCCGGCTGGAGCGGCGCGTACGGCAATGAGGTCGTCATCCAGCACACGGACGGCACCTACTCCCAGTACGCCCACCTCTCCTCGCTGGGCGTCTCCAGCGGTCAGTCCGTATCCGGTGGTCAGCAGATCGGCCTCTCCGGATCCACGGGCAACTCCTCCGGCCCGCACCTGCACTTCGAGATCCGTACCGGCCCGAGCTACGGTTCCGACATCGACCCGCTGGCCTACCTCCGGGAGCACGGCGTCTCCCTCTGACCCCTCCGACCCGTCCGATCGCCCTGGGCCCCAGGTGATCTGACATGGCGTTCGCCTGCGGTGCTGCAAGCACCGGCCGGCGGTCCACGTCGGCAAGCCCCTGCCACGCACAACGCGGAGCGGGGGCTTCCGCGTATTCCGGATTGGCCGAATCTTGACCGGTGGCAAAGATCACCCCGCGTCAACCCCTCCTTACGGTCGCGTAGGTCACATCCGTAAAGGAAAGATGTGCTCCCGTGGCAGACGATTCGAGAACAGAGATCAGTAACGCATTCGGGTCGTACGCGGCGATCGGTGACAGCTTCACCGAGGGCGTGGGGGACCCGGGGCCCGACGGGAGATACGTCGGCTGGGCGGACCGTTTCGCGGTTCTGCTCGCCGACCGCAGGCCGGAACACACCTTCAGGTACGCCAACCTCGCCGTACGCGGGCGTCTCCTCGACCAGATCGTCGAGGAGCAGGTGCCGAGGGCCAAAGAACTCGCGCCCGACCTGGTGACCTTCTGCGCCGGCGGCAACGACATCATCAGGCCCGGCTCCGACCCGGACGCCGTCGCCGAGCGCTTCGAACGGGCCGTCGCCGACCTCGCGCGCTCGGTGGGCACCGTCATGGTGACCACCGGCTTCGACACCCGCGACGTGCCGGTTCTGCGTCACCTGCGCGGCAGGATCGCCACGTACACGGCACATGTGCGGGCCATCGCGGACCGGTACGACTGCCCGGTGCTCGACCTGTGGTCGCTCAAGTCCGTCCAGGACCGGCGGGCTTGGGACGCGGACCGGCTGCACCTGTCGCCCGAAGGCCACACCCGGGTCGCCCTGCGTGCCGCGCAGGTGCTCGGTCTCGAGGTCCCTGCGGACCCGGACCAGCCCTGGCCGCCGCTGCCCCCGCGCGGGGCGTTCGAGGTGCGCCGCGACGACATCCAGTGGGCGCGCGAACACCTGGCCCCCTGGATCGGACGGCGGCTGCGCGGCGAGAGCTCCGGCGATCACGTGGAGGCCAAGCGCCCCGACCTGCTCCCGCTCTGAGGCAGGGTGCGCTCCCGCGCGGGAAGCTCCTGCGCGGGAGGCTCGTGTGCGGAAGGCTCCTGTGCGGAAGGTTCCTGCGCGGGGAGCGCTGAGGGGATGCGTTCGAGGACACCGCCCGCGAAGACGTCGTACAGCGGGAGCGTCTCCAGGTGGACATAGCCGATGTGGCAGTCGCAGGCGGCGATCGGGCAGGCGCGGGGGCGCAACGCCCGGCGGTACGAGCCGTCGTACAGATCGCCGAGCTCGGCCGGCACGAAGTGGCACCGGCGAACGGTCCCCTCGCCGTCCACCGAGATCACCGACTCGCCCGTACGGCACGGGAGGCCCGCCGAGCGATGCGGATGACGGCTGTAGGGGAACAGTGGGTCGAGCTCGGTCCAGGCGTCCGCCTCGGCGTCCGAGAGCTTCTGGCCCTCGGGCGCGTTCACCCACAGGTAGACGTGCTCGGGCAGGTCCGCGCGCAGTCGGCGCCCCTGCTCCAGGTGGCCGGGGAAGCCGACGATCCCCACACTGAACCGGATCCCCCTCCGGCTGAGATCCCGGCATTTGTCGATGAAACGGTCATACGGTGTCTGATCGGGGTGATACGTGCACCACAGGGCGAGCTTCGCCGGGTCCGCGGCGGACAGCCAGTCGGTGCGGCAGCTCAGGTTGGTCTGGATGGCGACCCTTCGGACGTGCGGCACGTGCGACAGCTCGATCATGGCCTGCCGGTACCAGGACCGGACGAGGCCCTCACCCCACGGGGTGAACAGGACCGACAGACGGTCGTCGCTCTGCGCAGCCGCCCACGCCGTGAAGCGCTCCAGCGCCGCGCGGTCGGCGCGTAGTTGCTCCCGGCTGTCCCGGCGCTTGGCGAACGGGCAGTAGGGACAGTCGTAGTCGCAGGACGCGAGGGGACCGCGGTAAAGGATCGTCAGGTCCATGGACGGGCTCACTTCAGCTCGTACGCGGCCATGGCGGCGCGCACCGCGGGCGAGAACAGCTCAGGGCCCAGCGCGTCCGAGTGGGCGAGCCCCTCGGCCGTCAGCCGCAGCCGGTCCGGCGCCGCCGCGCCGTCGAGCCAGCCGCGGGCGTCGAACCGCTCCAGCTCCGTACGGAAGTGGTCGGCCGGGTCCGCGCCGAACCGCTCGCGGTAGCCGGCCACGTCCATCCCTTCCGCCTGCAGCAGGGACTGGAGCAGATGCCGGCGCCGTGCCTCGTCCGCGTCGACGTACCGGCCCACCTCGGCCCGCGAGAAGTCCTCGCTCCGGGTGTAGCCGTCGATGATCCCGCGTATCTCCCGCATGTCGACGGCGTAGTCGAACGAGTAGTGCAGAGCCGAGGTGTAGGAACGGGCGCCGCAGCCAAGGCCGATCATGCCGTCCGTCTGGCATGCGTAGTCGTCGGCGGCGGCAGGCGGGGCGCCCGCGCGGCGGAACATGCGCATCGACACCTGCTCGTACCCGCGGGCGAGCAGATGGTCGCGGCCCGTGCGGTACAGCCGCAGCCGCTGCTCGTCCCAGGCAGCGTCACCGGCCGTGTCCCTCGCCCAGTCACCTGTCGGCTCACCGGCCGCGGTCCCCGCCGCATCGCCCAGCCTGCCGAGTCCGGTCAGTGGACGCACGTACAACGGGTAGAGATACAGCTCCTCCGGCTGCCACGCGAGGGCTGCGTCGAGGGAGGAGAGCCAGGTCCGCTCGGTCTGGCCGTCGATGCCGTAGATCAGATCGATGTTGAGGACGGGGATGCCGGAGTCCCGGATGTGGCCGAGGGCGGCCTCGACGTCGGCTCGGCGCTGCGGGCGCACGGCGGCCCTCGCCTCCGCGTCGACGAAACTCTGCACGCCGATGCTGATCCGGGTCGTGCCGCGCCCGGCGAGGACCGCGAGCCGGTCCGGGGTCGCCGTCGCGGGAGACGTCTCGACGGAGAGCGGCACCGCCCCGAGGTCCGCGCCCATCCGCTTCTCGGCGATGCCGCAGAGCCGCTCGAGCTCCTGGGCCGTCAGGAAGGTCGGCGTTCCGCCGCCGAACGCGGCCGCCGCGAAACGCACCGGGGCGTCGTCCCCCAGGGCGTCTCGCACGGCACCGGCCTGGCGGTCGAGGGCATCCAGATAGCGCCCGGTCAGCTCGTCAGGAGCGCCGATCCGGGTGAAGAGATTGCAGAAGCCGCACCGGACCTCGCAGAACGGTATGTGCACATACAGCGAGAGCGCGTCCTTGCGCTCGTTCGCCCACAGCTTGCGCAGTGTCGGCCGGTCTTCGCCGAGCGGGCGGTAGGCGGTCTTGTGCGGGTAGGCGTAGACGTAGCTCTGGTACGGGCGCGGGCTGGGGTGCGCGGCGGGGGTGCTCATGCGGAGGCCTCGAGGAAGAAGTGGGCATAGGGGACGGTCCATACGGCCTCGTGACCGAGGCGGTGGCCGGTGAACCCGCCGTCGCCGTAGGCGGTTCCGTGGTCGGAGCAGACGATCGCGAAGCACCGGCGGCGGCTGCTAGCGGCGGTGAACAGTCGGCCGATGTGGCGGTCCACGTACTCGAGCGCCGCCGCGTGCGTCTCGCGCGAGTCTCCGGCGGCGCGGCTCGCGCCGGGCTGATGGAACCAGTTGGGCTGGTGCAGCGAAGGGACGTTGACGAACAGGAACAGTCTGCGGTCGCGCGGAAGGGCGGCCACGACCTGCTCGGCGCGCGCCACCTGCGCCTCGAAGGACGTGGGCGACGCGACACCGAACTCCGGTTCCCAGTGGCTCTCCTGGAACAGGCCGGGCAGCACGGACCCGAGCGGCCCCTGATTGTTGAAGAACCCGACACCGCCGATGCACACCGTGCGGTAGCCGGCGCCCGCCAGCGCGGAGACAAGATCGGGGGTGTCGAAGACGAACGTCCGGCCGGCGGTGGTCTCACTGCCCGCGAACCGGGCCGCGAACAGCCGTGGATGCGGCCCCTGTGTCGCCGGTGTCGGCAGGAAGCCGGCGAACATCGCCTGATGGGCGGCGTAGGTGAAACTGCCGGGCGCATGCCGCTTCTCCCAGACGCCGCCGGGCAGATGGCGGGCCAGATTCGGGATCCGGCCGGCGGCGGCGAGCTCGGCGGCGACGTCGAAACGCAAGGTGTCGAGCGTGACGAGCAGCAGATCGTCCCTGCCGACCACCTCGTTCATGTCGGGGGTGACAGCTGCCTGCCGGTCGGGCTCGGTGTGGTGGTCATGCGTGTGCACGGTGATGGTTCCTCGTCCTGCGTAGTACGGCGGCGACCTGCGCCGCATAGGTGTCCAGCCCCTCTGCACCGCTGCCGGCGAGGCCGGTCAGCCGCGGCAGCAGATCCCCGAAGGCATTGACCTCGCCGACGGCGAAACGCCGCCAGCCGGTCGAGGGCAGCAGATCGACCCCGACGCGGGAGACGCCCGGGAAGCAGGCAGCTGCTCGCTCGCACAGCGCGAGCGTGGCGCCCCAGCTCCCGCCCGCTGCCTCGGTGGCAGCCCGGACGGCGGCAAGGCCGCCACGTCCGCCGCCCAGGTGGAGATTGGTCATGGGGAAGCGGCTGGTGCGCACCACCGCGTGCGTGGCACGGCCGGCGACGACCACGACCCGCAGATCGGCGGCCTTCCCCTGCAGGGAGGCCTTGGGCAGCCAGCGCTCGATGTGCAGACCGTCGGGTGCCAGGGCGTCGACCAGCGCCGCGACCTCGCGCTCGGTGCTGTAGCGCCGCACGCGCAGGGAGTTGAAGAGGCTTCCGTCCGGTGCCCGCTCCACCGAGGTGGTGGCCTGCACCCGTCCGCGGCTCGCCGTCTCCAGGGCCAGCACGCCGGAAGCGGACGAGCCGTGGGCGAGTTTGACGAACACCCGCGGCAGCCCGTACGCCGCCTGAATCTCCCGCACGTCGTCCCAGCCGCGCACCGGCGGTGAGGCGGCACCCGACGTCGGTGACGTCGGTACCGACACACCGGCCGCCAGCAGGGCGGCGTGGCAGAGCCGCTTGTCGAACAGCACGGCCAGGTCGGCCGGACGGTCGAGCAGTTCCGCACCGCCCGCGGCCGCGAGGGTCTCGATCTCCCGTACGGCGGCCGTGAAGCGCTCGTACCAGAGAGCCGTGCCCTCCACTCGGGTCGGGTCGTCCGTGCCCCGCAGCGCGCTCTCCACCCGGGGGTCCTCGCCCGGCGAGTCGATGCGCACCAGCTCGCCCGGCCGGAACTCCGCCCGGCCGAGCAGCACATCCAGCCAAGGCACCACCCGCGCTGCGGGCAGGCCGGCGGCGCCCAGCGCGTCCTGGAAGAACGCGACGCGGCGGTTGTCCGGATTGCCGACGACTGCGAGACGGGGACCGGGACCGCGGCGGCCGACGGCGGAGCCGGTCACTCCGCCACGGCCGTGTAGCGGTCTTCCCTCGCGTTGGTACCGGAGCGCTCGCTTTCGGAGACGTCGAGCTCCACCCCCGCGGGTATCAGGGCGTCGGACAGCCGCTGCACCATCGTGCTGCTCATGAAGTGGTGGTGCAGATCCAGCTTCTTGAGGTGGGTCAGCGGCTGGCCGGTCAGCAACGCCTCCGCGCCGTCGTCGCCGAGAGTGCCCATCGACAGGTCCAGCGTCTTCAGACGGGCGACGACCGGGGCGCCCGACACCGCGACGGCGATCTCGTCCTGGATCTCGCTGTTGCGCAGTGCCAGATGCGTGAGGCTCGGCAGCCTCGTCCCGGACAGGAACGGCTCGAGATCCGACACATCGGCGTTCGCCCCGTACCAGGACGTGCCCAGCCAGATGTCCAGATGCTCCAGCGCGGGCAGCTCGCTCCCCGCGATACCGCGCACCACCTCCGCGTCGAGGCCGCCCGTCTCGACGACCAGCGACCGGAGCCGCTCGTGCTTCACCGCGGGGAACGCCAGGTCCTGACCGCCGCGGACACCGAACTGCTCCAACTGCGGGAAGCCGTCGAGCAGTGGCGTCACCTCGCCCTGGTTGATCCAGGAGATCTCGCACTCCTCGAACGTGATGTCGGCGAGGAACAGTCCACGGAGCCGCGGCAGCCGTTCCTTCGCGGCGAGCAGCGCGGCTATGACCTCTCCGGGCCCCGAGTCGTAGGCATCGCTCCACGACCCGACGATCAGAGCACGGACCTGCGTGGTGTCCACCGCCGCGGCGAAGCGGACGAACGCGTCCGGCCAGTCCTCCTCGCTCTCGTA
Organism: Streptomyces sp. NPDC006283; assembly: GCF_040613325.1. NCBI lineage: Bacteria > Bacillati > Actinomycetota > Actinomycetes > Kitasatosporales > Streptomycetaceae > Streptomyces > Streptomyces sp. NPDC006283. Next base: position 38,706 of record NZ_JBEXRZ010000045.1, read on the forward strand.
CGAGTCGACGGAGATCCGCCAGGCGACGCTCGCCGGTGCCGGCAGCTCCACCTTCCCGGCAGCCTGCGCCTCGGCATCGGGAAAGTCGAACGCGGGCAGGCCGTACCACTCCTGCAGATGGTTCGAGATGGTCATGACGGGCTCCAGACACCGGACGAGGCTTGATCGCTGACGTGCGAGCAGTTCTACCAAGCGGCACTGACACCGATGCTCGCGGGGCGGCAGCCGGGCAGGGCCGGACGCCGTTGTCAGACCCTCCGCCTAACTTCGGGAACAGGTCGGACGCACTCGGCGGCCGATGGGAAGGGGAGAGCCATGTACCGGCAGGGAGATGTGCTGATCGTGCCCGTGGCGCAGGACGCCGTACCGCCGCACGTCGTCGACACGCCGGGGGAGGCGCGGGACTCCCGCGGCCGGATGGTGCTTGCCCTGGGCGAGGTCACCGGCCACGCCCACGCGGTGACGGGGCCGGGCCGACTGGTCCGCGAGCCGGGCCCGTTCGGGCCGATGCTCCTTCATCTGCCCGAAGGCGGCCGGGTGGTGCACGAGGAGCATGCGGCGATACCGCTGCCGAAGGGATGGTTCCGGGTGGTGCGCCAGCGCGAGTACCTGCCGGGAGCGGTGCGGATCGTCGCCGACTGACCACCGCGGATCGGCAACTGAGCAGCAGACATGGAACGACAACAGGGGACGGGACTACACATGCAGTACACGGACAAGTGGCGGGCGATCGCCGTGGCCACCGGACCGGCCGACAGGGCGGCCGCCGAGGACGGCGTCCGGCTCGCCTACCGTACGGCCGGGCTCGCCGCGCCGGACCGCATCGTCTGGGCCGACTCGCCACTGGCGGGGATGCACGCCGTCCGGGACCTTGCCGACCCGGGACGCTCCGTGCGCGACGACGTGCGTACCCGCCCCTGGGCCGACGAACGTCGCCGCGTCCACGACGAGCTGGGCCCGGGAGGCTGGACCGCGCTCTGGAGCAGTACCGGAGCGCTGCTGTGGGACAGCACCCGCGCTCTCGCCGAGCGCATACGCGCCGGGGCGGTGGACGCTCTCCTCGAGAAGGTGCCGCAGGAGGGCCCCCGACACGCCGAGGCGGAGACAGGCATCCGCGGTGCTCTCCTCGAGGCGATCCTCGGTCAGCACGACGCCGCATGGCTCGCCGCGTTCGACGGCCGCAGCGAGCGGCTGGAGGGACTCGCACGCGTGGCCGCCCACGCAGGCTGGTGGTGGCCGTACGAGAACGCCGTCGTGATCTGCGAACGGCCCTCGCAACTGCATCGCGACGAGGCGGGCCGCCTGGACAGCGGCGAAGGCCCCGCGCTGGTCTTCCCGGACGGGTTCGCCCTCCACGCCTGGCGCGGAATGCCCGTGCCCGCCGAGTTCCTGCACGAGCTCACCGCCCTGACGCCGGAACGGATACGTGACCAGGAGAACGCGGAGCTGCGCCGCGTGATGCTCGAGTACTACGGCTACGACCGCTACCTCGCGGAGTCCGGAGCCGAACCGGTGCACCGCGACGAGACCGGCATCCTGTGGCGGATCACCCTCGCGGACGACGAGGACGTGGTGATGGTCGAGGTTCTCAACTCCACGCCCGAACCCGACGGCACCCACCGCACGTACTGGCTGCGTGTGCCGCCCACGACCCGGACGGCCAAGGAAGGTGTCGCCTGGACCTTCGGCATACAGGCCGACGCCTACGAGCCGTTGCAGCAGACCTAGGGTCTCGTTCGGGTCACCGGGCGGCAGTCCGCTCCGGCGAGGAGAGCGGGCGGAGCAGCCCGCCGGCGCCCCGGCGACCTCCGCACCTGGGCCGCGGTCGGGAACTCCCCCTCGTCAGCCCGCCGTCATGAGCTGCTCCCCGCGCCTGCGCTGCTCCGCGACATCGGTGACAGGGGCAAACTCGCAGCAGGCATGGTCCAGATGCACAGAGGCGAGGCTCATTGCGCCGGAGAGCCGCCCCGCAACCACGGTGCGGGACGGACTTCTCAGCGTGCTGTGGCGGTCAACGCGGCGTGCTCGATGCCGAGTTCCCGGGCGAGGGCCTCGTCGGTCCACTGGAGCATCGCCGCGCGGGTCAGCGTCCCGGCGTACGACGTCATCTGCACGGCCAGCCCGTCCAGGAACGCCGTCAGCCGCCAGGCCGCCGCCGCGGGATCGGGGCACGGGAACTCGCCGGCGGCCGCGCCCTCCGCTATGACCTCCGTCAGGGCCGACTTCCACTGCTGGTCGAGGGCGCGGGACACGTCACGCAGCGCCGGTTCGCGCAGCGAAACGGCCCACGCGTCGATCCACAGGCGCCAGCCCTTGGCCTGCCCCGTCGGCGCGTACCAGCGCACCGCGGCGCGGAGGCGCCGCAGGGCGGAGGTACGCCGGCCGAGCAGCTTGCGCAGATGGGCCAGGTCGGCGTCGGCGGCATGGGTGAAGGCGGCAGCGACCAGCTTCTCCTTCGTCGAGAAGTGGTAGAGCACCAGGGCGCTGCTCACTCCCAGGGCCGCGGCGACGTCCGCGATCCTGACCGCCGCCACACCCCGCTCTTCGATCTGTTCGACCGCGGCGCTGAGCAGTTCCTCGCGCCTCTCCGCCACGCTCAACCGAACTCTGGCCACGGCGTCACAGTACACAGCCGATCTTGGACGAAGTCCAGGCCCTGTACGGGAGCGGTCCCGACCCGGCCGGACCTCTCATTCCGTGAGGGCCGAAGCCTGTTCCCGCCCCGGCACCTCGCAGTGGTCCTTGAACCCCTGGCTGGTCAGGCCCAGAGCGGTGTTCATCCTCGAGCGCAGGTTCTCCACCGCCACCATCGCGGTCAGCTCGACGAATGCCGCCTCACCGAGCGTGGTGACCAAGCGCTGCGCGACTTCGTCGTCGATCTCCGGCGGGTTCGCCGTCATGGCCTCCGCGAAGGCCATGACGTCGCGCTCCAGCGGGGTGTACGCGTCACTGTCCCGCCAGACAGGCACCTCGTGCACCTTGCGTTCGTCCATTCCTCGCTGCCGGTTCTCCCAGTATCCGAAGTCCATGCACCAGCTGCAGCCGATCGACGCGGCGGAGGCCATCACCGCGAGTGCCTTGAGATCCGGGTCCAGCTCGTTCCACCTGCCGAGCGCCAACTCGAAGCGCAGATCCGCCCGGAGCACCCGAGGGTTGTGCCCCAGCGCGCGGACCGGGTCGGGGACCTTGCCGTACGTGCGCCGGGAGTACCACTCCGTGACCCGCAGGAAGAGCGAGCGGCGCGGGTTGAGGGAAACGCGGGCCATGACGTGCTCCTTGTTCGTGTAGCCGGGTGACTTCACGGATACGACGGAACGGTTGCGCTGGAATGTGACATCGGTGTGGCGGGAATTCCAGGAACACCTGGGTGCGGGTGGACGTTGGCCCCAGCAGGGCCTCCCGACAGGCCCGACCGTTCGGTGCGGTCCTTCGGTGCTTCCGTCACGGCGACGCCGATGCGGTCGTCCGGCGCGGTCGTCAGGCGGTACGGCCCGGCCGTACTCGTGGAGCGCCCACAGGATCGGTGTCGTCCAGCGGCTGAAGACGATGTCCACCACAGGCGCGATCGGGCACGCCTGCTCC
>NZ_JBEXRZ010000046.1:0-41843 GCF_040613325.1 Streptomyces sp. NPDC006283
GTGGTGTGTTGTTGGGGGCTGTTTTGTTTTGTGAATTGTTTGGGGGGCCTACCCCCCGCCGGCGGGGCGGGGCCCCCCCCCCGGCCCCCGGCGGGCTGCGTGGTGACGTGCTGTCAGCTCTCAGGCGTCAGCGTCGGCCGCGGTCCCAGTCGCCACGGTTGTCCCAGTCGTTGTACCACCAGTCGTGGTGGTGGTGGTGCCTGTCGTCGAAGAACCGGTCGTCGAAGAACCGGTCGTCGAAGAACCTGCCGCGGTCGCCGCCGCGGCCGTCGTAGTAGCACCACTCGTCGTAGTAGCCGCTCCAGTAGTCGCAGTATCCGGACGAGGGCGCCTGCGACGGACTGGTGGCGCTCGCGACACCGGCTCCGCCGAGGGTGAGGCCCAGAGCTGCCACGAGGCCGACGGAGAGCTGGAGAATCCTTGTCGTCCCTGCCCGCATGGTGCTTCCTTCCCGGGGCGTAGACGGGGCCGATGGCCCGTACGCCTTTCACGCGCGCGTCCGCGTCGTGCGAGAGGCGCGGCGTGATGCGTTCGCCGGAGGGACCCGGTGTGCCGGCGAACGCGTGGCGGGAAGCGCCACCACCGACACGCACGCGAACGCGCGGCATCGGGTGACCCACGGCGGGGCATCCGCCCCTCGGATCGTTCAATATGATCCCAAATTAGGCACCACGTCATAAAGAAGTCAAACGGTACGAAATGCCCTGTCGGTACAAGGTGGGGGACGCGATCGAGGCTGCTCGCACAGGAACGGGCGCCGACGGTACGCATACCCGCCGACGCCCGTTCGCGACGCGCCTCAGAGCCGCCTCAGAGCCGCCTCGCAGCCGCGTCAGGACGTCGGAGGCGCGCCCGCCAGGATGGCCGGCTCCGCGGCCTCGTAGCGCAGCCGCTCCTCGTCCGTGTCGCGCTCGTACAGGACAGTGCCGAGCCAGCCGGCGAGGAAGCCCAGCGGGGCCGAGACGATGCCGGTGGTGGTGAACGGGAACCAGTTGAAGTCCGAGTCGGGGAAGACCGCCTGCGGTGATCCGGACACGAGGTTGGTCCCGGTCATGAACAGGACCGCGGAGCCCGCTCCCACGATGAGCGTGCACAGCAGGCCCGTGCGGGAGTAGCGGCGCCAGAAGAGGCTGTAGACGAGCGCCGGGGCCACCGCGGAAGCGCCGATGCAGAACGACAGGGTCAGCAGCGCCTGGAGGTTCAGGTGCCTCGCCCCGGCGGCGACGGCGAGCGCGACGAGGCCGACACCCGCCGCCGCGGTGCGCGCGATGGCCATCTCCGTGGAGGGCTGGAGCGTCGCCTTGCGCAGTCCGTGCGCGACGAGGTCGTGCGCGAGGGTGTTGGCGCAGGCGAGGGTGACGCCGGCGACGGAGGCGAGCAGGGTGAGGAAGATCGCCGTGGCGACCGCCGTGAACAGCAGGGTCTCCACGGTGTTCGGGTCCGTCCCCATGACCGCCTGGGTGACCATCAGGAACGCGGTCTTGCCCTGCGGGTCGCCGGTGACGAGCCCCTCGTGTCCGACGATGGCCGCCGCGCCGAAGCCGATCACCACGATGAGCAGACAGGTGACCAGGACCGTCGACACGGCCCAGGACATCGAACGCCGCACGGCCGTCGCGCTGCGCGCGGTGAACATGCGCATCGTGATGTGCGGCAGGACGGCGGCGCCGAGTACGACGGTCAACTGGGCGCTGATCATGTCGACTTCGTCACCGGCGAACTGCAGCCCGGAGGCGAGGTACGCGTCACCCGCACCACTGCCGCGCGCCGCGCCCTCCAGCAGGGCGGGCAGGCTGAAGTCGAAGCGGTTCAGCACGAGTACGGCGACGGCGGTGGCCGCGCCGAGCAGCACCACGGTCTTGACGATCTGGATGAAGGCGGTGCCCTTCATGCCGCCGATCGCCGCGTACACGATCATCAGCAGGCCGAGGAAGACGATGGCCCCGGTCTTGAAGCCGTCGGCGTGGAAACCGAGGACGACGGCGAGCAGGTCGCCCGCGCCCGCGAGTTGGAAGATGACGAGCGGCAGCAGCGCGGTCAGGGTGACCGCGGCCGCGGTGATCCGTACGACGGGCCCGGGGTTGCGGCGGGCGAAGACGTCGCCCATGGTGAACCGGCCCGCGTTCCGCAGGGGTTCCGCGAGCAGGAACATCATCAGGACCAGCGACAGCGCGGTGCTCAGGGCGAGTGACAGGCCGTCGTAGCCCAGGAGCGCGATGATGCCGATGGTGCCGAGCACGGTGCCGGCGGAGATGTAGTCGCCGGCGATGGCGAGGCCGCTCTGGATGGGGGAGAGCGAGCGGTAGCCGGTGTAGAACTCACCCAGGTCGTCGCGGTCGGGCCCGGTCATCACGCACAGCAGCAGCGTGACGGTGATGACGGCGATGAACGCCATGAGCGACATCGTCTGGGCCTCGGAGCTGAAGCCGGTCATGCGCGCGCACCTCCCGACGGCTGCGGCCACGCGGAACGCTCCGGACGGCCGGTGGTCGCGGCCGTGGCCGCCTCCGCCTGTTCCCGTACGGATCGCGCGAGCGGGTCGACCCGGTTGCGGGCGATCCGCTCGTAGACGGCGATGGCGGCGAGCGCCACCGGGAGCTGCACGAGTCCCAGCAGGATTCCGGTGGTGAGTCCACCGCTGACCCTGCCGGTCATCATCCCGGGGGCGTAGCCGGAGAGAAGGAGGAAGACGACGAAGTAGCCGAGCGCGGTGAGCGTCGCGACGCGGCGCAGCTTCCGGTAGGCCGAGCGCAGGCCGCCGAGATCGGCGTGGTCGTCGTAGGAGGACGGGGCGTCCGACGGTCCTTGTCCGGGGTGGCCCATGTCCCAGGGCTGCGGCGCCGCCTCCTGGCGGTGGCGGCCGGGGGACCGGGGCTGTGGCGGTGGATCGGGGAAGAGCTGGTGGTACGACATCGTGCTTGCTCCTTGCCGCCCCTGGTGGCCGGGGCGGATGGTGCTGGTGGTCCGCGTACGTTACTCAGCAGTAGAGCGATACGTAAGGGGTTTCCGACCGCGCGGTATGTCGGTTCGGTGACGATCCTGTGCGGGTGCGGACGGACCCGCGGTAACCTCGGTCAAACGTCCTGCTTGTCCCGGATGACCGGAAAGCGCCGCGGCGCGACGAACACCAGCACCAGCAGGGCGAGTCCGGCCGCGGCCGCCGCCCCCAGATAGACGTGGTCGACCGCCGCGTCCACCGCGCGGCGCAGGTGCTCGGTGGCCGAGGCGGTGAGGGCGGCAGGGTTCTCCAGGGCGTGGGAGACCGAGTCGAGGCTGCCCCCGCCGAGGCGGGAGACCAGAACGGCATTGGCGACGGCGCCGAAGAGGGCTGCTCCCAGGGACTGGCCGACCTGGCGGCAGAAGAGGACGGACGCGGTGGTGGTGCCGCGTTCCGACCAGCCGACGGTGGACTGGACGCCGACGATCAACGGCAGCTGGAACAGGCCGAGCGCGGCCCCGAGCAGCAGCATGACGAGGGCCGGCTGCCACGGCTCGCCGGGGAACGGGAGCAGGGGGAACGCCAGCAGTATCAGCAGCGCCAGACCGATCCCGATGATCGCGGTCCACCGGAAACCGATGCGGGTGTAGACGCGGTCGGACAGGGCGGCGCTGACCGGCCAGCTCAGGGTCATCACCGAAAGCACAAAACCGGCGGCGATCGGGCCGAGGCCCAGGACGGACTGGGCGTAGGTGGGCAGGAAGACGGTCGGCGCCACCATCAGCAGGCCCAGCGCGCCCAGCGCGAGGTTGACCGCGGCGATCGTCCGGCGCCGCCAGACCCAGCCGGGAATGATCGGTTCGGCGGCGCGGCGTTCGACGACCACGGTGACGGCGACGAGCACCGCACTGCCGCCGAACAGGACCAGCGACGGCGTGGAGAGCCAGGGCCAGGCGACGCCGCCCTGGACGAGGGCGGTGAGCAGCAGTGCGCCCGCCGCGAAGACGCACAGGGCGCCCGCCCAGTCGACGCGTGGGCGGGCGGCCGGAGCGGGACGGGTCGGTTCGGCGAAGTGGCGGACGACGAGGAAGAGCGCGACCGCGCCGACCGGCAGATTGATGAGGAAGATCCAGCGCCAGTCGGCGTAGGCGGCGAGCAGCCCGCCGACCGCCGGCCCCGCGACCGCCGAAGCCGCCCAGACCGTCGACAGCCTGGCCTGGATCCTGGGGCGTTCCTCGAGCGGATAAAGATCGGCCGCGATGGTCTGCACCGTCCCCTGGAGCGCCCCGCCGCCGAGTCCCTGCACGACGCGGAAGGCGATGAGCGAGGCCATGCTCCAGGCGGCGGCGCAGAGCAGCGAGCCGACGAGGAACAGCACGATGCCGGCGACGAGAACGGGCTTGCGGCCGAAGGTGTCAGAAAGCTTGCCGTACACGGGGAGGCTGACGGTGACGGCGAGCAGGTAGCCGGAGAACAGCCAGGAGAAGACGGCGAAGCCGCCGAGGTCGCCGACGATCTGGGGCACCGCGGTCGAGACGATAGTCCCGTCGAGCGCGGCGAGTGCCATGCCCAGCATCAGAGCGGCGACGACGGGCCCCCGCCGGGGCGTGGCCGAGAGCGCCGTGGCGCCGGGCATGCGTTCCGTACGGCCGGTGCTTCCCATGAGCCCTCAGTTCCTTTCCCCATGCACCTATTTCCGGGGGCCACCTTCTCACTTGAGGCTCACGCAGGGGGAGGGTGCAGGCTCGTCGTACGACGGGTCCACCCGGGGGTGGAGTCCCCCCTAGGGGCTTCTCCTTACTTGTGGGCAGGGGGCGTTCGTCCCGGCGGACGACGAGAAGGCACGGACCCGTTCTTTAGCTTGGTCCTACGGCCGCAGCTGAGGCCCGACAAGCCCGCACCGAAGGCAGTACCGGCCGGGGGTGGGGTAAACCCCCGGACCAAGACTGCGCTGCGCACCAGCGCGCCGGACCGCTTCCGTCGCGAGACTCGACCCTGTGCCCCGCGGCGACGCCATTCGCTGATTCCCGAAACTGAGGAGACCCACCGTGACCACGGCTGTAACCACCCCCGCACACGGGGAAACCGGAGGGCGCACGGCCGTCGCCGCACGGGCGCGGCAGGTCGTCAAGGCGTACGGCGCCGGTGAGACCCGCGTCGTCGCGCTCGACCACGTCGATGTGGACATCGCCCGCGGCCGGTTCACCGCGATCATGGGACCGTCCGGCTCCGGCAAGTCCACCCTGATGCACTGCCTGGCCGGTCTCGACACCGTCACATCCGGTCAGATCCACCTCGACGACACCGAGATCACGGGCCTCAAGGACAAGAAGCTCACACAGCTTCGCCGTGACCGGGTCGGCTTCATCTTCCAGGCGTTCAACCTGCTGCCCACGCTGAACGCCCTGGAGAACATCACGCTGCCCATGGACATCGCCGGACGCAAGCCGGACGCCGCCTGGCTGAACCGGGTCGTCGAGACCGTCGGCCTGGCGGAGCGGCTGCGGCACCGGCCGACACAGCTCTCCGGCGGCCAGCAGCAGCGCGTCGCCGTGGCCCGCGCCCTCGCCGCCCGCCCCGAGATCATCTTCGGTGACGAGCCGACCGGAAACCTGGACTCGCGGGCCGGCGCCGAAGTGCTGGGCTTCCTGCGCAGGTCCGTCGACGAGCTGGGCCAGACCATCGTGATGGTCACGCACGACCCCGTCGCCGCCTCCTACGCGGACCGCGTCCTCTACCTCGCCGACGGCCGCATCGTCGACGAGATGTTCCGGCCGACCGCCGACGCCGTCCTCGACCGCATGAAGGACTTCGACGCCCGGGGGCGCACGTCATGACCGTGCTCAGGAACTCCCTGCGCAACTTCCTCGCGCACAAGGGCCGGATGGCCCTCTCCGCGGTCGCGGTGCTCCTGTCGGTGGCCTTCGTGTCGGGCACGCTCGTTTTCACCGACACCATGAACACGACCTTCGACAAGCTCTTCGCCGTCTCCGCGTCCGACGTCACGGTGAGCCCCAAGGGATCGGGCGACGACTCGGAGAACCCGGCGACGGGCAAGCCCGCGTCGCTGCCCGCCTCGCTCGTCGACGAGGTGAAGTCGGTCAAGGGTGTCCGGTCCGCCGAGGGCTCGGTCGCCAGCTTCAGCGTGACCGTCGTCAACTCCGAGAACAAGAACATGGGTTCCACCACCGGCGCCCCGACGATCGCCGGCAACTGGACGCAGAACGACCTCAAATCCATGGAGATCACCTCCGGCCACGCCCCGCGCGGGCCCACGGAGGTCATGGTCGACGGTGACACCGCCGAGAAGCACCACCTGAAGCTCGGCGACGAACTGCGCACCATCGCCGTCACCGGCGACTTCACCGCGAAGATCTCCGGAATCGCCGATTTCAAGGTCACCAACCCCGGCGCGGCCGTCGTCTACTACGACACCGCCACCGCCCAGCGCGAACTGCTCGGCAAAGAAGGCCTGTTCACCAACATCCTTGTGACCGCGGAGCCCGGCCTCAGTGACGAACAGCTCAAGAAGGACATCGCGGGTGCGCTGGACGCCTCCTACAAGCTGCAGACCGCGAAGGAGGCGGCGGACGCGGGCCGCGAGGAGGTCGGCTCGTTCCTCGACGTGATGAAGTACGCGATGCTCGGCTTCGCCGGAGTCGCCGTCCTCGTCGGCATCTTCCTCATCGTCAACACCTTCTCGATGCTGGTCGCCCAGCGCACCCGCGAGATCGGCCTGATGCGGGCCATCGGCTCCAGCCGCGCGCAGGTCAACCGGTCCGTGCTCGTCGAGGCGGTACTGCTCGGCGTCGTCGGCTCGATCGCCGGTGTCGCGGCCGGTGTCGGACTGGCCGTCGGCCTGATGAAGATGATGTCCGCCGTCGGAATGAACCTCTCCACCGACGATCTGACCGTGAAGTGGACGACGCCGGTCGTCGGCCTGACGCTCGGCATCGTCGTCACCGTCCTCGCCGCCTACGTCCCCGCCCGCCGGGCCGGCAAGGTCTCCCCGATGGCCGCCCTGCGCGACACCGGCATGCCGGCCGACTCCAGGGCCGGCCGGGTCCGCGGCGGCATCGGCCTGCTCCTCACCGCCGCCGGCGCGGCCGCGCTGCTGGTCGCCACCCGGGCGGACAAGGCGAGCGAGGGATCGATGTTCCTCGGCCTCGGCGTCGTCCTGTCCCTGATCGGCTTCATCGTCATCGGCCCGCTGCTCGCGGGCGCCGTGGTCCGCGTGATCAGCGTCCTGGTACTGCGGATGTTCGGCCCCGTCGGCCGGCTGGCCGAGCGCAACGCGCTGCGCAACCCGCGCCGTACGGGAGCGACCGGCGCCGCCCTGATGATCGGCCTCGCCCTGGTGGCGTGCCTGTCGGTGGTCGGCTCCTCCATGGTCGCGTCGGCCACGGAGGAGCTCGACAAGTCGGTCGGCGCCGACTTCATCGTGCAGTCCGCCACCATGGGGCCGATCGTGCCACAGGCCCAGCAGGCCCTGAAGGAGACGCCGGGCCTCGAGCACGTCACCGAGTACAAGGGCGTCGAAGCCAGGATCACCCCGCCGAACGGGAAGACGGAGGACGAGCAGCTGGTCGCCGCCGACCCGACGTACGCGCAGGACCTGCGCCGCGAGACGGTGGCCGGCGAGTTGTCCGCCGCCTACGGCAAGGACGCGATGTCCGTCGGCAGCGACTACGCGGACCGGCACGGTGTGAAGGTCGGTGACACGATCAAGGTCGCCTTCAAGAACGGCAGCCCCGCCGAGCTGAGGGTCGCGGCGATCACGTCCGACGACACCAACGTCGACAAGGGCGCGATGTACATGAACATCACGACCGCCGCGCGGTACGTCCCGGCCGAGAAGATGCCCGAGAACATGATCATGTTCGCGAAGGCCGTCGACGGCTCGGAGAAGGAGGCGTACGCCGCCCTGAAGAAGTCGCTCGTGAAGTACCCGCAGTACAAGGTGCAGAACCAGACCGACTTCAAGCAGGACCTCAAGGACCAGATCGGGCAGCTGCTGAACATCGTCTACGGCCTGCTGGCACTCGCGATCATCGTCGCGGTGCTGGGCGTGGTGAACACCCTCGCCCTGTCGGTGGTCGAGCGGACCAGGGAGATCGGCCTGATGCGGGCGATCGGCCTCTCGCGCCGCCAGCTGCGCCGCATGATCCGCCTGGAGTCCGTGGTCATCGCCCTCTTCGGCGCGCTGCTCGGCCTCGGCCTGGGCATGGGCTGGGGAACGTCCGCACAGAAGCTGCTGGCGCTGGAGGGCCTGGGCGTCCTCGAGATCCCGTGGCCGACGATCCTCACGGTCTTCGTGGGCTCGGCGTTCGTCGGCCTGTTCGCGGCACTGGTGCCCGCCTTCCGTGCCGGCCGGATGAACGTGCTGAACGCGATCGCGACCGAGTAGCGACCGCGGGGGCCCGGTACGGGGGTCCGGATCCACCGCACCGTGAAACGGCCCCGGGTGTCCATGGCGGACGCCCGGGGCCGCGGGTGTACGTGGTCTCAGACCTGGAGGACGGGAACGTCGTACAGCGGGATGTACTTGTCCCGGGTGACCAGGGTCAGGCCCTCGGTCTGCGCCTGGGCGACCAGAATCCGGTCGAACGGGTCGCGGTGGTGGGGCGGGAGCTGTCCGGCGCGGATGCCGTGCAACCCGGTCACGGGAAGGGGTCTGAGCTGGCAGTCCCTGGCTCGTTCCGGCAGGTCTTCAGGGCCGTCCAGCTTTCCCAATGCCTGCTTGACGGCGAGCTCCCACGGAGTGACGGCGCTGACGTACGCCAATGCTTCCGTGTCGAGGAGGTCCTTTGTCTCATCGGACAACTGAGGAGAGTCCAGCAACCACCACACCACGACATGGGTGTCCGCGAGCAGTTTCACCGGCCGTCCTCCGCGGAGAGGCCGAAGGCGTCGGTGAAGCCCTCGTCGTCTGACATGTCGTCGAAGTCGTCACGGAAGACGACCGGCTCGGTGAGCGATCCTCGGGCCGTCCTGCGGACCTTCGAAGCGAGAGGGACGACCTTGGCGACGGGGGAGCCGGACTTGCTGATGATGACCTCTTCGCCGGTGGCGACCGCCTCGAGGATCTTCGAGAAGTGCGTCTTCGCCTCGTGGACGTTGTACTGCCGGGCTGCTTCCATCGCGGCCTCACAGACGAGTGTGGACTAAGTGGTGGACTTAGCCTACTGGTCCGCTCGGTGTCCGAGCCGGCCCGTTCACCCTTCAGAGTGGCCTCAATCCCTCGCGCGAGTGACACACCCACGTCGTACGCTGGAGACCCCGGCCCGCCCCTGGTCTTCGACAGGGGATCCCAGACGTGTCGGGCCCTTCGCGTTGTCCACCCCCCGCTGCTTTCCGGATGGATGTCCTACATGAGCCTGCACGGTCTGCTCGATGCCGTCGTACGTGACCCGGCGCTCGCCGAAGCGGTCGGGGCGGCCGGGGACGGACGCCGGATGCATGTGGATCTGGTGGGCCCGCCCGCCGCGCGGCCCTTCGCCGTGGCCGCCCTCGCCCGTGACGCGGGCCGCCCCGTGCTGGCCGTCACCGCCACCGGCCGGGAGGCGGAGGACCTGGCCGCGGCGCTGCGCTCGCTGCTGCCCGGCGAGGGCGTCGTCGAATACCCGTCGTGGGAGACGCTGCCGCACGAGCGGCTCTCGCCCCGCTCCGACACCGTCGGCCGCCGGCTCGCCGTCCTGCGCCGCCTCGCGCACCCGTCGCCCGACGACCCGGCCGCCGGGCCGGTCAGCGTCGTCGTCGCGCCCGTGAGGTCCGTACTGCAGCCGCAGGTCAAGGGCCTCGGCGACCTGGAGCCCGTGGCGCTGCGCACCGGGCAGCAGGCCGATCTGAACGAGGTCGTGGAAGGCCTCGCGGCCGCCGCCTACTCCCGGGTGGAACTGGTCGAGAAGCGCGGCGAGTTCGCGGTCCGCGGCGGCATCCTCGATGTCTTCCCGCCCACCGAGGAGCACCCGCTCCGGGTGGAGTTCTGGGGCGACGACGTCGAGGAGATCCGTTACTTCAAGGTCGCCGACCAGCGCTCCCTGGAGGTCGCCGAGCACGGCCTGTGGGCGCCGCCGTGCCGCGAGCTGCTGCTGACGGACGACGTGCGGCAGCGGGCCGCCGCCCTCGCGGAGGCCCACCCCGAGCTGGGCGAACTGCTCGGCAAGATCGCCGAGGGCATCGCGGTCGAGGGCATGGAGTCCCTCGCCCCGGTCCTCGTCGACGACATGGAGCTGCTCCTGGATGTCCTGCCGAAGGGCTCCATGGCCGTGGTGTGCGACCCGGAGCGGGTGCGCACGCGCGCCGCGGACCTGGTCGCCACCAGCCAGGAGTTCCTGCAGGCGTCGTGGGCGGCGACGGCGGGCGGGGGAGAGGCGCCGATCGACGTCGGCGCGGCCTCGCTGTGGGGCATCGCGGACGTACGGGACCGGGCGCGCGAGCTCGGCATGATGTGGTGGTCCGTCTCCCCGTTCGCGGCGGACGCCTCCGACCTCGAGGACGACACCCTCAAACTGGGCATGCGCGCCCCGGAGAGCTACCGCGGCGACACCGCCCGCGCGCTCGCCGACACCAAGGGGTGGCTCGCCGACGGCTGGCGCACCGTGTTCGTCACCGAGGCGCACGGCCCCGCCTCCCGCACCGTCGAGGTGCTCGGCGGCGAGGGCATCGCGGCCCGCCTCTCTGCGTTGGATTCGAAGACGGGCGACCCGGCCGACATCAGCCCCTCCCTCGTCCACGTCGCCTGCGGCTCGATCGAGCACGGCTTCGTCGACCCGGCGCTCCAGCTGGCGGTCCTCACCGAGACCGACCTGACCGGCCAGAAGGCCGCCGGCAAGGACGGCCAGCGGATGCCCACCCGGCGCCGCAAGACCATCGACCCGCTGACCCTCGAGGTCGGCGACTACATCGTCCACGAGCAGCACGGCGTCGGCCGCTACATCGAGATGGTGCAGCGCACCGTCCAGGGCGCCACCCGTGAGTACCTCCTCGTCGAGTACGCGCCCGCCAAGCGCGGCCAGCCCGGGGACCGGCTCTACATTCCCACCGACCAGCTGGAGCAGGTCACCAAGTACGTGGGCGGCGAGGCACCGACGCTGCACCGGCTCGGCGGCGCCGACTGGACGAAGACGAAGGCGCGCGCGAAGAAGGCCGTCAAGGAGATCGCCGCCGACCTGATCAAGCTTTACTCGGCGCGGATGGCGGCCCCCGGCCACGCCTTCGGCCCCGACACCCCGTGGCAGCGGGAGCTGGAGGACGCCTTCGCCTACGTGGAGACGCCCGACCAGCTCTCCACGATCGCGGAGGTCAAGGAGGACATGGAGAAGACGGTCCCCATGGACCGGCTGATCTGCGGCGACGTCGGCTACGGCAAGACGGAGATCGCGGTCCGTGCGGCGTTCAAGGCGGTCCAGGACGGCAAGCAGGTCGCCGTCCTCGTCCCGACGACCCTCCTCGTGCAGCAGCACTTCGGCACGTTCACCGAGCGCTACTCCCAATTCCCCGTCGCCACGAGGGCCTTGTCCCGCTTCCAGTCGGACGCCGACGCGAAGGCGACACTGGAGGGCCTGCGCGACGGGTCCGTGGACATCGTCATCGGCACGCACCGGCTGTTCTCCTCCGAGACGAAGTTCAAGGACCTGGGCCTGGTCATCGTCGACGAGGAGCAGCGCTTCGGCGTCGAGCACAAGGAGCAGCTGAAGAAGCTGCGGGCCAACGTCGACGTCCTCACCATGTCCGCCACCCCCATTCCCCGTACGCTGGAGATGGCGGTGACCGGCATCCGCGAGATGTCCACGATCACCACGCCGCCGGAGGAGCGGCACCCCGTGCTGACCTTCGTGGGCCCGTACGAGGAGAAGCAGATCGGCGCGGCCGTCCGACGTGAACTGCTGCGCGAGGGACAGGTCTTCTACATCCACAACCGCGTCGAGTCGATCGACAGGGCGGCGGCACGGCTGCGGGACATCGTGCCGGAGGCGCGCATCGCCACGGCCCACGGCCAGATGTCGGAGTCAGCGCTGGAGCAGGTCGTCGTCGACTTCTGGGAGAAGAAGTTCGACGTGCTGGTCTCCACGACGATCGTCGAGTCGGGCATCGACATCTCCAACGCCAACACCCTCATCGTCGAGCGCGGCGACAACTTCGGTCTCTCGCAGCTGCACCAGCTGCGCGGCCGTGTCGGCCGTGGCCGCGAGCGCGGCTACGCGTACTTCCTCTACCCGCCGGAGAAGCCGCTCACGGAAACGGCCCACGAGCGTCTCGCGACCATCGCCCAGCACACGGAGATGGGCGCCGGTATGTACGTCGCGATGAAGGACCTCGAGATCCGCGGCGCGGGCAACCTCCTCGGCGGCGAGCAGTCCGGCCACATCGCGGGCGTCGGCTTCGACCTGTACGTCCGCATGGTCGGGGAGGCGGTCGCCGACTACCGCGCCTCGCTGGAAGGCGGCGTGGAGGAGGAGCCCCCGCTCGAGGTCAAGATCGAACTCCCCGTCGACGCGCACGTCCCGCACGACTACGCCCCGGGCGAGCGGCTGCGCCTCCAGGCGTACCGGGCGATCGCCTCCGCCACCACGGAGGAGGACATCAAGGCGGTCCGCGAGGAGCTCACCGACCGCTACGGCAAGCTCCCGGAGCCCGTCGAGAATCTGCTGCTGGTGGCGGGGCTGCGGATGCTGGCGCGTGCGTGCGGCGTCGGCGAGATCGTGCTCCAGGGCCCCAACATCCGTTTCGCACCGGTGGAACTGCGCGAATCGCAGGAGCTGCGCCTCAAGCGCCTCTACCCCCGCACGGTCATCAAGCCGGCCGTCCACCAGATCCTCGTCCCGCGCCCGACGAGCGGCAAGATCGGCGGCAAGCCGGTGGTGGGCCGGGAACTGCTGGCGTGGACGGGGGAGTTCCTGACGACGATCCTCGGCTCGTAGCCGCGCCGGCCGTGCCGGCCGCGCCCGTTCATCGCGGGCACGGCCGGTTCCAGGCCACCGGCACGCCGGTCACCGGTCGGCCGCCGGCACGTCGGCCGTCGGCACGTCGGCCGTCGGCACGTCGGCCGTCGACACGCCGGTCAAGGGCTTTCTGTCACCGGCGGTCGCCCGTCACAGCGCGTCGAGGTCCAGGGCCTCGGCCATCGCGCGGTAGCCCGCGTCACCCGGGTGCAGATGGTCGCCGGAGTCGTAGGCCGGAAGGATGCGGTCCGGGTCGGCGGGGTCGGCGACGGCACGGTCGAAGTCGACCACGGCGTCGTACTCGCCGGACGTTCGGATCCAGTGGTTGAACGCCTCGCGCTTCGCCTCGACGGCCGGCGTGTAGTAGAGGGAGCCCTTGACGGGGGTCAGGGTGGCGCCGATCACCGTGAGCCCCTTGGCGTGTGCCTGGCGGATCAGCGAGCGGTGGCCCTCGATCAGCCGCTCGACGGACACTTCGGGAGTCGGCCCGCCGGGGAAGTCCTGCCAGGTGTCGCCGCCGAAGTCGTTGATGCCTTCGAGCACGACGACCGTGCCGACGTTCGGCTCGCTCAACGCGTCGAGCTTGAAGCGGTTGATGCCCTTCTCCCCGGCCCAGGTCGTGTCGTTGGTGACCTGGTTGCCGCCGATGCCGTGGTTGAGGACACTGCGCGGCTTTCCGGCGGCGGCGAAGCGCTCGGCCAGCTCGTCGGGGTAGCGGTTGTCGGCGTTCAGGCCGGAGCCGACGCCGTCGGTGATGGAGTCGCCGAACGTGACGATGCCGTCCCGGCGGGCGGCGCTCCCGCCGCTCACCTCGACGCCGGAGAGGAAGAACCAGGAGTCGCTGGTCTCCTTGAACGCCGTCCCGTCCCGGTCGGAGCGGTGGTCCCCGCTCGCCCGGTAGCTGGTGGCGGAGGCGAAGGAGTGGAAGGTCGCCGGTCCGGTCGGCTCCGCCAGGTACAGCGTGACGGTCACCGACTGCAGGGCCCCGACCTTGAACGGCACGCCGTCGCTGTAGACCTTGCCCCCGGCCGGAACGGTCACGGAGCCGTCGTGGCCGAAGGACAGCCGGCGTACCGAACCGGCCTTCACGGACGCGCCCTCGTCGGTGAGTGCGACCGTCGCGCCCGTGATCCGCAGGGGTGTCTTCCCGTACCTGTTGGACAGCTCGATCCGGGCCTTCGTGCCGCCGGTGCTCACCCGCACCACCTGCCGGACCGTGTGGTCGAAGAAGCCCTGCTCGGACCAGTTCGGGCCGAAAGGCGCGGTCGGCGCCTGGGGTGAGGCGGCCCAGCCGCCCCGCCATGCGCCGCCACCGTTCTGTGCCGCCTCGGCTCGAGAAGTCCCGGTCAGTCCCTCCGTGCCGACGACCGGCAGCGCGACGAGGGTGGTCGCGGCCAGCAGGGCGATGCCCGTGCGCCGCAGGGAGTTGGTGGAAGCCATGTGTCCCGCCCCTTGTTCTCTTCCGATACCCGTCCTGATGAATGCGTGCACGCGCATGGATCAAGCTGCGGCCGACTCCCGCTATTCCCGGGCCTCTTGAGGATCGGTGGACGCGAACAGCAGGGCGGCAAGGGATCGGAAGATCTCGGTGGGGTCCCGGTCGCCCGCCGGGTCGTCCAGGTTGTGGGTCAGGAACAGGGTCGCGAAGCCGTGGGCCAGGGACCACGCCGCGATCCTGGCGGTGTGCGGGTCCGGGGCCGGGGTCGAGGCGGAGGTCTGGGCCAGGGAGGCAATGCCCGCGCTGAGCTCGGCCGCGGCGCGCTCCTTGGCCGCCGCCAGCCGGGGGTCGTCGCCGTGGTGCAGGTCGGGCTGGAACATGACCTGGAAGTGGGCGGGGTGTGCGATCGCGAACCGGACGTACGCAACCCCCCGCTCCCGCAGACCGGGGGCTGTCGAGAGGGCGTCGGCCAGCAGGTCGTAGCCCTCTGTGGCGATGGCCGTCAGCAGGCCGGCCCGGTCCTTGAAGTGGTGGGCAGGGGCCGCGTGCGAGACGCCCGCGCGGCGCGCCAGGTCGCGCAGGCTCAGGGCGGAGGGGCCTTGGGCGCCGATGACGTCGAGGGCCGCGGACACGACCGCCTGCCGCAGATCGCCGTGGTGGTAGGTGCGGCTCGTGCTCATGACATCAGGCTACGCCGAATCTTTCCATTGACAAGTTGCTGACCGGAGGCGCAATCTGGTCAGTGACTAGATCTGGGCTCGTGGCGGATGGCTGCACCTCCCCACGGCACCTGACCGGGAGGCGGACATGACCGACGAACTCGGACGCGTACGGCAGATGTGGCATCTGCTCGAACCGCTGCACGCCGTGCTCTACTACTCGCCGCAGGCATTCGACGAGGCCGCCGCGCTCGGCTACCGGACCGACGAGCGCTGGCCCAGCTACTTCGCCTGGCGGGCCGCGCCGCTCGGAGAGGTCGGGGCGGTGCAGGTCGGCTCGGCGTTCTACAGCTTCAGCCCGGCGATGGTGCGCGAGTACGTACCGGCCGCCTGGCGGGTGGCCTCACCGAAGGACGTGATCGCCGCCAGGTTGCGCGCCGCCGACCGTACGTACCGGGACGTGCTCGGGGAGGCGGTCGCGTCGAAGGAGATGGCGGAGGCCGCCGCGCTCGCCCGTCGTGCAGCCGAGAGCGCCGACCCCGCGGGGCGCCCGCTCGCAGCCGCCCACGCTGCGCCGGCCTGGGCGGACGAACCGCACGTCGTCCTGTGGCAGGCGGCCACCCGACTGCGCGAGCACCGCGGGGACGGCCACATCGCCGCGCTCCTGGCGGCCGGGCTCGACCCCGTCGAGGCGCTCGTCTCCTTCGCCTCCGTCGGGGCGGCCCCCGTCGAGGCGTTCGCGAGCCGCGGCTGGAGCGGGACGGAGTGGACGGCCGCGCGAGAACGGCTCGCACGACGTGGCCTGTTGGACGCCGACGGCACGGCGAGTGCTGCCGGCCGGGAACTGCGCGCCAACGTCGAGCGGCGTACGGACGAGATGGCGGCCGCGCCTTGGGCCGCGCTCGGCCCGGACGACACGGACCGGCTGTCCGAACTCCTCGGCGCGTACTGGGTCGCGATGCTCGGCACCGGGCTGCTCCCCCTGCAGAACACCCTCGGTATCGGCAAGGTCTGAGAACGGCAGTACCGTACGGACGGTGAACAGACGCGGGGTGGTCGGGCGAGGAGCGTCAGCAGCGATGCTCGCGGGGGTGCTGCTCACAGGCTGCGACGGCATCGGCCTCGACGGGGAAGCCAAACCACGTACGGCCGCACCGGACACCGGCACGAGCCCGCTTGCCAATCCCCACGGCACCGAACCCGGCCTCGCCCCTCTCTCCGCCGAGGAGGAGAAGGCCGAGGCCCGCGAACTGATCGAGCGGGTCACCACCAAGGGCCGTGGCCCGCGGACCGGTTACGACCGCGACGAGTTCGGCTACGCCTGGATGGACACGGCGGACGGCGTGCCGCTGGCGAGGAACGGCTGCGACACCAGGAACGACCTGCTCGCCCGGGACGGCTTGGACCTGGCCTTCCGATCGGGCTCCGACTGCGTCGTCGTGGAAATGACGGTCCACGACCCGTACACCGGCGAAACGATCGAGTGGCGCAAACGGGACGCCGCAGAGGTGCAGATAGACCACGTCGTGCCCCTGTCGTACAGCTGGCAGATGGGCGCGTCCCGCTGGGACGACGCCAAGCGACGGCAACTGGCCAACGATCCGCTGAACCTGCTCCCGGTCGAGGGCCGCGCCAACAGCGCCAAGGGCGACTCGGGCCCCGCCTCCTGGCTCCCCCCGAGCAAGCCGATCCGCTGCTCCTACGTGGTGCGCTTCGCCCAGGTCGCGGTGAAGTACGAACTCCCGGTGACGGCCGCCGACAAGCGGATGATGCTGACACAGTGCGGCGGGTGACGGTGTTGGGTGCGGCACCGGGTGTGGGCCGTGTTCAGCCAGAGGAGACGACGTACGGGGCCTCGAACGCCGAGTTGTCGATGACGAGGTCCATCCGCGGCAGCGGATCGACCTCGTCCAGGTAGATGCGCTCGGCGACCAGGTAGCGGTTCCGGTGGACCGATTCCGCCTCCGAGCCGGCCCAGTCCTGGTCGCGCTCCGCACCCCGCCGGACGGACAGTTCGGCGTCCACCTGCAACCAGACACGAAAGTCCCAGTACGCGTCGATCTGCGGCCGGAACGCGAAGACGCCGTCCACGATCAGCACCGAGTCCGGCGCCAGCGGTGTCCTCTCGGCGGAGTGGTCCAGCTGGGTCAGCGGATCGATGCTGCACAGCGCGCACGACGTCGCCTCCGGCGACCGGCACGGGTCCAGCAGCAGACGCCGGGCCGCGCCGTAGTCGTAGGCGTTTCTGTAGTAGCCCTCGCCCGACTCCCGGTCGTACAGATGCCGGTCCTTCCAAGGGTTCTTGAAGTCGTCGAGCGTCGCCCGCAGGGCCGGGCGGCCGGCGTCGGCGACGATCTCGGCCAGTTCGTGACCGAAGCTCGTCTTCCCCGCCGCGGTCAGGCCGTCGATGCCCACGAGGAGGCGGCCCTCGCCGAGGGCGAGGACGCTCTTCGCGACCTCGGCGACGAGCGCGCTGCGCTCTGCGGATGCGGGGGGAGGGCAGCTCTGCTGCCACGTCGACGGTGAGTGGTGGACGGTTGCCCGAGGAGAACCCATGCGATGAACGTACCGGTTGCAGACGGGGGTTGGCGGGCGCCCGGTCGGGGTCCGCGGGCTGCCGGGCCAGGGGCCGGTGCACATACAGGAGCCGGGGGCGGCCGCCTTGCGGCGGTCACCCCCGGCTCCTCGGGCCTGCTGTTCGCCGGCCGAACCTCAGCGCTTCGGCGTGTCGGCTCGTCGGCCCGTCTGCCTGGCGGACGGTCAGACGGTCAGTTCCCAGTGCGAGGCGTCGTGCATGATGCCCGGGGAGACCTCGACCGTCAGGTTCTTCGCGTCGGCCGGGGCGTCGAAGGCGTACGTGACGGTCGCCTTCTTGCCGGGCAGGATCGAGCCCTCGAAGCCGGTGCCCGCCTTGTCGTCGAAGATCTGCTCGGCGGTCACACCGTCCTTGCCGGCGCGGGCGTCGACGGTGACGAGGGCGGCGTCGAACTTCTCCTTGCCGCCGTTCTCGATGGTGACCGTGACCTGGTAGGCCTTGTTGCCCTTGGTGTGGCCGACCGCGTACTCGCTGGGCGAGTACGACGTGGGCTCGGAGACGGTGACCTTCAACTCGTCGTCGTAGACGGAGGAATCGCCCGCGGCGAGGCTCTTGCCCTTGGCCGCGCCGTCCTTGCCGTCCGAGGACGGCTCCTTCGGAGCGGTGTTCTCCACGGCCTTGTTGAGCTCGTCGACTGCTTCGTCCACCGCCATCACCGTGACGATGCCGACCACGACGCTTGCGATCAGCGCGATGAGGCCGAGCACGGCGCCGGCCAGGGCCGCGCCCTTGTTGGTGGCCTCGTTCCGCTTGACGCGGCCGCGGCCGACGAGGCCGAGGATCAGCGCGAGCAGACCGAGAAGGGTACCGATCCAGAAGAGGAACGGGATGATCGCGAAGACAAGGCCGATGATTCCGAGTACCAGCGCGGCGGTGCCGAGACCGTTGCGCGCCGGGTTGGGCGCCGTGCCCTGGCCGGGCGCTCCGCCGTACGGCGGCTGCGGCTGGGTGTACTGCGACATGGGTCCCCCCCATTGTTTTGTGGCGGGCCCGACTTCCGTAGCCCGTGCTGCCATGGGTCAATAACAGCAGAGCCTGTGAACCGAGTCAACATAAAAGTCCTTGCAACTTCAATTTCACTCTGTGAAGTGCTCGGCTGCTGTGAAGCGGTTACGCTGCCTGTCACAGCAAGCGGAACTGTGACGGGGAGACAGCCGGGTGCCGGAGAACGCAGCAGAGGTGACCGCCGCCGAGATCGCCCGGCTCGCCGGCGTGGGACGCGCCGCCGTGAGCAACTGGCGTCGCAGACACGCCGACTTCCCCAAGCCCGTCGGCGGCACGGAGACGAGCCCGTCCTTCGCCCTCGCCGATGTCGAACGCTGGCTGCGCGACCAGGGGAAGCTGGCCGAGGTGCCGCTCCGTGAACGGGTCTGGCAGCAGCTCTCCGGCCACCCCGACGGAGCCGTCACCGCCCTCGTGCACGCCGGCTGCACGCTCCTCCTCGTGCACGACAGGCCGGCCGGCTGGCTGGAGCTGAGCGCCGTCTCCGACCAGCGGCTGGCGGATGTGCTGCCCGTCGCGCTCGAAGAGGTGCTGACCCGGCGCTTCGCTGTTCCGCGCGCCGTGAGGACACCGGTCCCCGGCGAGCTCGCCCCTTCCGTCCCCCTGCTGCGCGGCGTCGCGGAGCTGGCCGCGGAGAGCGGGGCCCGCCGGGCGTTCGAGTTCCTGCTCGGCCGCCATCTCGACGCCAACCCACGCCAGTACACGCTCACCCCCGCCGAACCCGCCGCGCTGATGGCCGCCCTCGTCGGACCGGCCGAGTCCGTTCTCGACCCCGCGTCCGGCACCGGCACACTGCTGCGGGCCGTCGAACGCCCCACCGCGCTGCACGCCCAGGAGACCGACCCCGACCTGGCCGCGCTCACCGCGCTGCGTCTCGCCCTGCACACGGACGCCGGCGTACGGGCGGCGGCCGGCGACGCCCTGCGGGCGGACGCGTTCCCGGCGCTCGCCGCGGACGCCGTCCTGTGCCACCCGCCGTTCAACGAGCGCAACTGGGGCCACGACGAGCTCGCCTACGACCCGCGGTGGGAGTACGGCTTCCCGGCCCGTACCGAGTCCGAACTGGCCTGGGTCCAGCATGCCCTCGCCCGGCTGCGCCCCGGCGGCACCGCCGTCCTGCTGATGCCCCCGGCCGCCGCCTCCCGCCGCTCCGGGCGCCGCATCCGTGCCGGGCTGCTGCGCAGGGGCGCCCTGCGCGCCGTCGTGGCGCTGCCCGCCGGCGCCGCTCCCCCCTACGGCATCCCGCTCCACCTGTGGGTCCTGCGCAAACCCGATGCCGCCGAACGCCCCTCGCCCGAACTGCTGCTCGTCGACACGGCCCAGCCCGAGCCGGCCGCCGCGGGCCGCGACAATCTCGACTGGCAGGCCATCCGCACGGCGGTGCTCGACGCCTGGCACCCGTTCGAGCGGCAGGGCACCGTGGAGGAGACCCCCGGCGTGAGCCGCTCCGTCCCGGTCATCGAACTCCTCGACGACGACGTGGACCTGGCCCCCGCCCGCCACCTGCCACCTCCCGCCGAGAGCGGCGGCGCCGACGAACTAGCCGCCGTACGCGTGCGCTTGACGGACACCCTGCGCCGTACCGGAGAGCTCACACCCCCACCCGTGGAGGCGCCGCCGTCCGCAGAGCCCGCCCACCGGCCCACCACCACCGTCGGTGAACTGGCCCGCTCCGGCGCGCTCGTCCTGCACGCGGGCGCCGTACCCAGCGGCGCCACGGCGGCGGCCGACCCCCTGCCCGTCCTCACCGAGCAGGACGTCCTGTCGGGCAAGGCCCCTTCGGGCACGCTTCCCGACGGCACGGACGAGGAGCCCGTGCGCGTCGAGGAGGGCGACGTGGTCGTCCCCGTCCTGGGCGGCGGCACGATCGTGCGCGTCGTCGACGGACCTACGGCCGGTGCGGCACTCGGCCGCAACCTCCAGCTCCTGCGCCCCGATCCCGAGGCGCTCGACCCCTGGTTCCTGGCCGGGTTTCTGCGCGGCAGCGCCAACCAACGCCAGGCGAGCAGCTACGCCTCGACCGCGACCCGGCTCGACGTGCGCCGCCTCCAACTGCCCCGCCTGGCCCTCGCCGACCAGCAGCGCTACGGGGACCGGTTCCGCGAACTCGCCGCGTTCGAGGACGCGCTGCGCCTCGCGAACCGGCTCGGCGAGCGGTTGGTCCAAGGGCT
The DNA here is from genome assembly GCF_040613325.1 of Streptomyces sp. NPDC006283. Classification (NCBI taxonomy): domain Bacteria; kingdom Bacillati; phylum Actinomycetota; class Actinomycetes; order Kitasatosporales; family Streptomycetaceae; genus Streptomyces; species Streptomyces sp. NPDC006283. The sequence goes on from NZ_JBEXRZ010000046.1 coordinate 20,749, forward strand.
GTACGACGGGCTGACGGACGGCTCCGTCGGCGTCTGATCCTCCGGCCGTGCCACCCGCGCGGTGCTTCGAGGCCGGGACGGGGCCCGCGCATTCCGGGAGCTGATCAGTTCGACAACGGTTCCGTACAACCAGGGGGCCGTTGTCGGTGTCGATGTATACGCTCGTCCCGGAACTTCGCTTCTCAGGCACCCAGGAGCACTCATGCACGGCCCCGGCCACGCGCCGCCGCAGCCCCCGCGGGAGACCACCGCGACGGTGGTCGTGCTGCGCGTGCTCTTCGCGATACTGCCGCTGTTCAGCTGCGGGCTGTTGTCGTGGGCGACGATGCTGAGGCTCTCGCTGGTCACCCGGCGGACGCTCGACTGGTCCCTGTTCGCGGCCACTCTGGTCGGGGTGACGGCCTGCTTCGGCACGGTGATGACGGATCCCACGGAGGATCTCACCATGCTGCGGTCGAACGTCGCCATCGCCCTCCTGCTGGCCATGGGCGTGCTGGTGATGGGGTACTACCTGTTCGCCGAGACCAGGCACTTCGCCGCCGGCCCGTCGACGCACCACGGCCCGCGGACGCAGGCGCAGTTCGGCTACGGATACCCGCCCCACGCCGCCACGGCACCCCCGTACGGACCGACCGCGACCCCGGTCCCGCACGCGATGCCGACACCGCCCCCGCAGCCCCAGCAGAACCCGTACGCGGTGCCGCCCCGGCCGACCGCGACGCCCCCGCCCCACCTGCACCTCCACCCGGAGCCGCAGCCCGGGCCGCAGGCGCCCACTCGCCCCCAGCCCGCCCGAATCGACCAGGTCCGCGCGGAGCTCGACGAGCTCAGCGACCTGCTCCGCAAGGAAGAGGGCAAGTGAACGGACGCGTCATCGCGACCCGTTACGAGCTGTCCGCGCTCATCGGCCAGGGCGGCATGGGGCAGGTCTGGACGGCCTACGACCGACGCCTCGACCGTCGTGTCGCCGTCAAGCTGCTGCGCCCCGACCACATGGCCGCCGCCACCGCCGCCGAAGAGATGCGCCGCCGGTTCGTGCGCGAGTGCCGGGTGACGGCCCAGGTCTGCCACCCCGGTCTGGTCACCGTCCACGACGCCGGCAGCGACGGCGACGACCTCTACCTCGTGATGCAGTACGTCGAAGGGGCGGACCTCGCCGACCACATCGCCGAGCACGACCCCTACCCCTGGGAGTGGGCGGTCGGCGTCGCCGCCCAGCTGTGCGCGGTGCTCGCCGCCGTGCACGCGGTGCCGATCGTCCACCGAGACCTCAAGCCGCGCAACGTGATGGTGAAGCCCGACGGTACGGTGACCGTCCTCGACCTGGGCGTCGCCTCCGTCATCGACACGGACACCACCCGGCTCACCCACACCGGCTCGCCCATCGGCAGCCCCGCCTACATGGCCCCCGAGCAGGCGATGGGCGGCGCGGTCGGCCCGTACACCGACCTGTACGCCCTCGGGGTGCTGCTGCACGAACTCCTCAGCGGCAACGTCCCCTTCGCGGGCTCCACCGTACTGGGCGTGCTCCACCGCCACCTCTACGAACCCCCGCTCCCGGTCCGCCAACTGCGCCCCGAGGTCCCCGAGCCCCTCGAAGCCCTCGTCCTGCGCCTCCTCGCGAAGGACCCGCAGCACCGTCCGTCGGGGGCGCAGGAGGTGTACGAGGCGCTGGCGCCCCTGCTGCCCGCGCGCGGCGGCCCGTCGGGCCCGCTCGATCCCACCCGCCCGTTCCTTCGGCCCTACGCCCCCTGGCCGGACCGGGCGAGCGTCCCGCCGCCCCCTCTTGTCCCGCCCGTTGCCGCCGCGTCCAAACCCGATGTCGCGGCCGCCGTCGACGAGGTCAAGCGGCTTCTCGGCGAGGGCAGCATCACCCAGGCCGTGGACATACTCGGCGGCATCCTCCCCGCCGCGGAGGCCGAGCACGGGGCGCACTCACCCGTCGTGCGGATCCTGCGCAAGCAGTACGCGGCGACGCTGATGGACGACGGCCAGTACCGCCGCGCCCTGCCCGAGCTGCGCCGCCTCGCCGACGACCGCACCGCGGAGGCCGGTCCGGCCGACCCTCAGTCCCTGCAGTTCCGCTACGACGCGGCCACCTGTCTCGAGCAGATGGGCCGGCCCGCCGCGGCGCTCGCCGACTACCGCGCCGTCCTGCCCTACTACGAGACCACCGACCGCGACCGTGCGCTCCAGGTGCGCCACCGCATCGGGCATCTGCTGCTCGCGGTCGGCGACCACACGGCGGCGCAGCACCAGTTCCGTACGCTGCTCTACGACGCGGAACGGGCGTACGGCCCCTACCACCAGCTCCCGGCGGAACTGCGCCGAGCCCTGGAGCGCCAGCAGCAGTTCCGCACGGGCTGAGCCGGCGGCGTCGCGTGGTTCAACCGGCGCGCAGGTACGCCGAGGTGGACACCCGGCCCAGCATCCGCAGCCGTGAGTCGCCCCCCGCCAGGTGCTTGTCCAGCGCGTCCTGCACGCCCGGCCACTTGTCGTCGCCGTAGTCGTCGAGCACGACGATGCCCTCGGGGGCGACGATCTCCTCGACCCATTCCAGGTCCTGCCGGACACCGTCCTCGGAGTGGTCGCCGTCGACGACGACCACACCGTAGGCGCGGTCCGAGACGGCGGCCCGTACCCCGGGGTCGGAGGAGAAGCCCTGCTCGATGCGGGACCGGTAGGCGCCGGGGCTGGCGGCGAACGCCAGGTTGGCCCGCACGACGTCCTCCCGTACGGGTGTCCCCGTCGGGTCGGCGTGCGGCGAGGCGCCGGGCTGCAGCTGGGACCCGGCCAGCGGGTCGACGACGGTCAGCTCCGGCTCGATGCCCGTGCGGTGCATCATGCGCAGCAGGGCGGAGGCGAACTGTCCGTACAGGGTGCCGATCTCGAGGATGTCGCCGTTCGGCGGCGCGAGCAGCGGGATCGTGGCGAGCTTGCCGCAGACGTTGGACGTGGACCCGGCGAGCCTGCCGACGCCGAGGGCTTCCTGCGCGACGACGGTGCGGTAGGCGACGACGACGCTCCGGCGGGCGTGCGCGCTGCCGCTCACCTTCTCGATCTGGCGCACGAGGGTGTCGACGGCGCCGGGCGTCGGCATGCGGTGGGTGCCCCGGCCGGTGCTGTCGAGGAGCAGGCCGTAGGCGTACTGCTGCCGCTTCGTCTCCGCGAGCTCTCTTCGCAGTTCCTCGATGTCGGCCCGCAGGGACCTGGTCATCAGGTCCACCAGGGGGAGGGCGGGTCGCAGGGCTCGCTTCGTCAAACGGTTGGGCCAAGAGGGCATGACTGGGAACGTACGCGGGAACGGCACCGCCGCCCACCAAGCCTCAGTGCTGGGCGGATGAAGTCTCGGTTGCGCGGGTGTGAACGCCTCGTCGGCGCCGCGCCACCGCCGGCCCGAGGACCGTCGCCACGACCGCGAGCAGCGCACCCACGCCCACGGCCGCCCCCGCGCGCAGCCCCGGGGGGCGGAACGAGCAGCTGACGGTGGTCCGTGTGCCGTCGAGAGGTACGGCGACCAGGCCGAGGTACGAGTCCGCCGGGCGGCCCTCGCAGCTCCAGCCCGCGATCCGGGGAGCCGCCAGGACGGCCGTACCCCTGGTGCCGGGCGGGAGTTCGGCGGTGACCCCGCTGCCAAAGACGTCCACGCGCACGGCCCCGGACGCCTTGAGCCCGGCGACGGCGGCGGTGAGGGCGGCGCGGTCCAGGCATCCGACGGTCGCCTCCCGAGGGGTGCCGGAGCCGTAGACGACGGGGGTGCCAGGGGTGGTCACCGTGCCGAGCGGGGTGAGGGTCGCGCGGCGCTTCGGGCGGCCGCCCCGCAGTTCGACCGGCGGGGCGTCACCGAGGCGGGCGGTGCCCGTGTAGTCGGGCGCCCACAGGAAGACGCCGGTGCCGACCGGGCATGCGCCTGCGACGGGGTCCGTGTAGACCCGTGCGCCCAGCAGCAGTTCCTGGTTGCGGAAGGGGTCGGAGCCGTAGCGGGGTTGGGGCGCCGGTGGCCGTACGGTCACCAGCGGCGGGGCCTCCTCCTGCAGTACCTGGGGCGAGCCGCCGGGAGCGGTCCGCACTCGGGCGCCGACCGAGAAGATCGCGTCGGTGACCGGGTTGTCGAGGGACTGCAGGCTGCGGCCGTGGGACGTCCAGCCCGTGCCGAGGGCCGCGAGGGTGCGGGTGAGCACGTCCGGGGTGTGGCTGCTGTAGTACGCGGCGCCCTGCCCGCCCACCAGCATCGGGTCGTTGCCGGTGAGCCGTTCACGGCCGGGGTCCGTGCGGTACTCGGGCCAGCCGTCGGCGCCGCGGACGGCCGCCTCCCGCGCACTGTGCGCCCCGCCCCACGCCGGGTAGTCGTCGAGCCGGGCCGGCCGCTCGCGGTCGGCGTACGCGGTGGTCGCGGCGGCCTGTCCCGCCAGCGCGCCGGTGAGCAGCACCGCGGTGAGCGCCACGAGCCTGCCGCGCGCGGCGAGCAGCAGGCCCGCCACCACCGCCGCCAGACCGGCCGCGAAGAGCAAGTAGGCCCACACCGACACGAGTTCGCTGGTGGCGGCCCCGAGCGCGATCGCGGTGACGACCGCACCGCCGCCGAGCACGGCGCGCGACCCTGGCCAGCCGCGTGACAGGCAGGTCCAGGCGCAGATGACGACGATCCCGGCGAGGACGAAGGTCTGCCGGTAGGGGCTTCCGTTCGGGGTGGCGAAGACATGCCACACCAGATGGGTGGGTCCCCACTGGAGCGAGACGGCGACGGCCGCCGCGAGCCCCGTCCACATCCACCGCTCCCTGCGTGGCACCGAACGGTTGAAGGCCAGGGCACAGGCCGCCAGCAGCGCTGCCCCGCCGACGAAGACGGCCGGCGTGAAGAAGCTGTACGTCGCCGGCAGCGTCCGGGCGAAGACATCCGTCCAGTTGGCCGGCGCGAACTCCTTGGTCCACCCCGGGTAGGCGTGCCGCGACCCGAGGAAGACGGGGAGCAGGACGGGCGCGGCGAGCCCGAGGCCGAGCAGCACGGTCCAAGCAGCCCGCAGCAACGCGCGTATCCGCTCCCGTGACCGGCTCTCCTCCAGCAGCAGGCGAACGGCGAGGACCAGCGCCGCGCCGATCGTCGCCATATAGGCGGTGTAGAAGTTGGCGATCCAGGCGAGCGCCACGACGAGCGTGCCCAGCAGCGCCCGGCGCCCGGTGCGGGCCCATTCGCCGACGAGGCACAGCAGCGGGAAGAAGACCAGCCCGTCCAGCCACATCGTGTTGTAGGTCGCCTCGACGACCGACCAGCCGCAGAGCGCGTACGAGGCGCCCAGTACCCCGGCCGCCCACCGGCGGCCGTTGCCCTTGTGCAGCGCGGTGAGCAGCCAGGTCATGGCTGCGCCGGCCGCGGCCATTTTCGTGAGGGTGACGACGTACACGGCGAGGTCGATCTGGTCCCGCGGGAACAGAGCGACGAGCACCGAGAACGGGCTCGTCAGATAGGTGCCGAGGTCAGGCAGGAAGCTGGTGCCGTAGCCGGACTGCCAGTTGAGCAGCAGTCCGCCGTCCGATCGTCCGTGGAGCAGGTCCCACAGGTGGGCGTGGTACGGCACGAACTGGTTGCCGAGGTCGTTCACGCTGCGGGTACGCGGCCCGAAGGGGAAGGTGCGGGCGACGGCATCGCCCGCGCACACGGTCCCGACGGTGATGAGCGCGGCGAGCGCGGCGGCACGGCCGCGCGAGGCGGGCGCGGCGAAGGGCAGAGTCAACATGGTGAAGCGAATATGCCAGCGCAAGGCCGCGAAAAGAGGCCGGGAACGGGCCAGTTCATCCAATGGTCGCCTGAGTGTCATGTGGAGAACGGGCACGGGACATTCGGCTCGCTTGTTGTTCTCCTGTGCTGATCTCGATAGTGGTTCCGTGCTTCAACGAAGAGGAGATCATCGGCCGCTTCCACGACCATGTGACCAAAGAACTCGCCCTCCTCGACGAGGAATTCGAGCTGGTCTACGTGGACGACGGAAGCCAGGACCGGACGCTCCCGCTCCTCCAGGAGATCGCCGAGGCCGACTCCCGTACGCGGTACGTCTCCTTCAGTCGCAACTTCGGCAAGGAGTCGGCGATGCTCGCCGGCCTCCAGCATGCCCGGGGCGACGCGGTCGTCATCATGGACGCCGACCTCCAGCACCCGCCGGAGCTGGTCCGGCGCATGCTGCGGCTGTACGAGGAGGGCTTCGACCAGGTCGTCGCCAAGCGCACCCGCAAGGGCGACCGGGTCACCCGGACCATCACCGCCCGCGCCTACTACCGGCTGATCAACCGGCTCGTCGACATCGAACTCGTCGACGGTGTGGGTGACTTCCGGCTGCTGTCACGGCGCACGGTCGACGCGGTCCTGGAACTGACCGAGTACAACCGGTTCTCCAAGGGAATCTTCGCCTGGGTCGGATTCCGCACGACGACATTCGAGTACGAGAACGCGGTGCGCGAGCAGGGACGCTCGAAATGGAGCTTCGGCAAGCTCCTCAACTACGGCCTCGACGGGCTGCTCTCCTTCAACAACAAACCCCTGCGCGCGGCGATCTATCTGGGAATGCTGCTGCTCGCCGTCGCGATGGTCTACGCGGCCTGGATCGTCGGTGTCGCCCTGGTGAAAGGCGTCGACACCCCCGGGTATGTCACCCTACTCGTGGCGGTCATCGCGCTCGCCGGTGTACAGATGCTGATGCTCGGGGTGGTCGGCGAGTACGTCGGCCGCATCTACTACGAGGTGAAGCGGCGGCCGCACTTCCTGGTGAAGGCGACCAACGCCGGCCTTCCCCGACAGGACGACGACCGGTCGAGCAGCAACGGAAACAGGCGCGCGGGGGAACTGGTACGACGATGACGGTGCGGGGCCAGATGGTCAGGTTCGCCCTGGTGGGAGTGGTGAACACCGGGACCTACTACGGCCTGTACCTGGCCCTGCTGACCGTGCTGCCCTACGTCGCGGCGCATGTCGTCGCGTTCGTACTGAGCATGATCGGCTCGTTCTTCCTGACGTCGTACTTCACCTACCGGACCCGGCCCACCTGGCGGAAGTTCCTGCTGTTCCCGCTCACGAACGCGGCGAACTTCGTGGTGACGACGTGCGGGGTCTACCTGCTGGTGGACGTCCTCCACTTCGGCAGCCGCTACGCGCCGCTGATCGCGGCGGCCGCGGCGATCCCGATCACGTTCGTCGTCTCCCGCACGATCATGCTCCGCCCGGACCACCGCACCCCGGTCCCGGACCCGGTGCCGGCCCCTGCTCCGGCGCCGGCCCCCGCTCCGGAACGCACCCCCGCCGGCTGAGACCCAGGGGCTGACGGGGCGACGCGGATCCGGCCCGCACCCCAACTGCCTGCCGAATCGTTTGGCGAATCAGTGGCCCAAGTCACGTCCGCTGCCTACCATCGATCACCGCAAGGTCTTGTGCACAGAAGCACAATCACGCCGGGAGGCTCCTTTGCACCGCCGCCGTCGCACCGCGCTCACGCTCTCCGCCGCGCTCCTCGCCGCCGCACCGCTGCTCGCCGCCTGCGGCAGCGAGGCACACCCCGGCGCCGCCGCCGTCGTCGGCGGACAGCGGATCGAGGTGTCCACCGTCCAGGCCGAAGTCAGGGACGTGCGCGACGCGCAGCAGGCCTCACCTCAGTCGGCCCAGCTCATCAAGGACTCCGGACAGCTCGGCCGCGCCAAGCTGTACGACCTGATCGTCGACCGCGTCGTGGGGCGGGCCGCCGAGGACGCCGGCGTCGACGTCAGCCGCAAGGAGATCCAGCAGGGGCGGGACAAGCTCGCCGAGCAGTCCGGCGGGGAGGAGCAGCTCACCGCCATGTATCTGCAGCAGCGCGGCGTGGCCCCGAACCAGCTCGACGACGCCGTGCGGCGCGACATCCTCGTCGGCAAGATCGCCACCGCGATCGGAGCGACGAACAGCCCCGAGGGCCAGCAGAAGCTCAACGAGGCCTTCACCGCCGCCGCGAAGTCCCTCGACATCGACGTGAACCCGCGGTACGGCGCCTGGGACGACAAGAAGCTCGAGCTCGGGGCCTACAAGGCGCCCTGGATCACCCAGGTCTCGCAGGGCACGGAGCCGGTCGAGGCGGGCGCGTAGGGGCTCGGGATGGGCTCGGCAGGCCCTGGCTCCCCCACAGCCTTCGGCGTGGGCGGGGCCCCCACCCCCACAGCCTTCGGCGTGGGAGGTACCCCACCTCCGCCGTGCGATCGCACGCATCAGACCCCTCCCCCCACGCCCCGCGGGCGTGGGGGAGCCCCCACACTGATCCGGCCTGGCCCGAACGAAAGAACCCGGCGGGAGGTAGGTTCGTGGCGTGACCACCGAAGTATCCGCCGCCGGCCGTATCGTCCTGCTCACCGCCAGCCACCGCGTCGCGCCGGGTCTCCTGTCCTGGCCCGCCTGGCAGACGCTGCACGCCGCGGACCGGGTGCTGTGCGCCGACGCCGCGCACCCGCAGCTGTCGTATCTGCGCGAGGCGGGCATCGCCGTGGAGCAAGCCGCGCCGAGCGCGCAGGAGCTCGTGGACGCCTGCGCCGACGGACGTACGGTCGTGGTGCTCGCCTCCGGCGAGGGCGACCGGGCCCTGACCGACGGCCTGGCCCGCCTCGGCGGCTCGGGCCGGGTGCAGATGCCGGACCTGGAGCTGCTGCCGGGCGCGTACGACCTGCCGGGCGCCCGGCTGCTGGACCTGATCGAGGTCATGGACCGTATCCGGCGCGAATGCCCCTGGTCGTCGCAGCAGACCCACAAGGGCCTCGCCAAATACGGCATCGAGGAGGCGTACGAACTCGTCGAGGCCATCGAGGACGGCGACCGGGACGAGCTGCGCGAGGAACTGGGTGACGTCCTGCTTCAGGTCGTCTTCCACGCGCGCATCGCGCAGGAGGACCCGGACGAGCCGTTCTCGGTCGACGACGTGGCGGGCACGATCGTCGAGAAGCTGATCCACCGCCACCCGCACGTCTTCGGGGACGAGACCGCCTCGACGCCGGAGGAGGTCAAGGCCCACTGGCTGCGCACCAAGGCGGTCGAGAAGCAGCGCGAGTCGGTCACCGACGGTGTGCCCCTCGGGCAGCCGGGTCTGGCGCTCGCGGCGAAGCTGGCGTCCCGGGTCCGCACGGCGGGCCTCGGCGTCGACCTCCCGTCCGGCGCGGGCGTCGGCCACGAGCTTCTCGCCCTCGCCGTACGCGCGGAGGCGGACGGCGTCGACCCCGAGGCCGCGCTGCGGGCCGCCGCACGCGTCTACCGGGACGCGATCCGAGCGGCGGAGGGGCACACCGGCGCGGCCGGTAACGTCGAGGGGTGAACGACCCGAACAGCGCCCCTGAACTCTTCACCTGGGAGTTCGCGACCGACCCCTACCCCGCCTACGCCTGGCTGCGCGAGCACTCGCCCGTGCACCGGACCGTGCTGCCCAGCGGGGTCGAGGCGTGGCTGGTGACCCGGTACGCCGACGCCCGGCAGGCACTGGCCGACCAGCGCCTGTCGAAGAACCCCGCGCATCACGACGAGCCGGCGCACGCCAAGGGGAAGACTGGTATCCCCGGCGAGCGCAAGGCAGAGCTGATGACGCATCTGCTGAACATCGACCCGCCCGACCACACCCGGCTGCGCCGTCTCGTCTCCAAGGCGTTCACACCGCGCAGGGTGGCCGAGTTCGCGCCGCGGGTGCAGGAGCTGACGGACCAGCTCATCGACGCCATCCTCGACAAGCAGCACGGGGCGGGAAAGGGGGAGGCGGACCTCATCCACGAGTTCGCCTTTCCGCTTCCCATCTACGCCATCTGCGACATGCTCGGCGTCCCCCGCGAGGACCAGGACGACTTCCGCGACTGGGCGGGCATGATGATCCGCCACGGCGGCGGGCCGCGCGGCGGAGTGGCCCGCTCCGTGAAGAAGATGCGCGGCTATCTCGCGGAGCTGATCCACCGCAAGCGCCAGGAGCCCGGTGACGACCTCATCTCCGGTCTCATCAAGGCCTCCGACCACGGCGAGCACCTGACCGAGAACGAGGCCGCCGCGATGGCCTTCATCCTTCTCTTCGCCGGCTTCGAGACCACCGTCAACCTCATCGGCAACGGGGTGTACGCGCTGCTGCGCAACCCCGGCCAGCGTGAGCGCCTCCAGGCGTCGCTCGCCGCCGGCGAGAGCGAGCTGCTCGCGACCGGGGTCGAGGAACTGCTGCGCTACGACGGGCCGGTGGAGCTCGCGACCTGGCGGTTCGCCACGGAGCCGCTCACCGTCGGCGGGCAGCGGATCGCGTCGGGCGACCCCGTACTCGTCGTCCTCGCGGCCGCCGACCGCGATCCGGAACGCTTCGACGAACCGGACACCCTCGACCTGGCGCGGAGCGACAACCAGCATCTGGGGTACGGGCACGGCATCCACTACTGCCTCGGCGCGCCGCTCGCCCGTCTCGAGGGGCAGACGGCTCTCGCCACGCTGCTCCGCAGAATGCCGGACTTGCGGCTTGCGGGCGATCCGGCCGATCTGCGGTGGCGCGGTGGGCTCATTATGCGTGGATTGCGCACTCTGCCCGTTGAGTTCACGCCTCAAACAAACTGACGATCTGTCAATTCTGTGACTTTCACGTGATCTCCGCTGCATCGACTTGTGACTCACGTTCGAATGCGGCTACGTTCACCGACGACTCGGCAGGCATCAGCAGGCCGCACAGTCCACAGCTGTCACGCGAAAGGCAACCGCATGCTCTCCGGGAACGGACGACACCGCCGACCCCGCCAGGCTCCGGCCCTCATTGTCGCGGCAGGGGTGACCGGTTCCGCCATCGCCATTCCGCTGCTCGGTGCGGGCTCGGCGTCCGCGGCAGAAGCGAACGTGTGGGATCGCGTCGCGGAGTGCGAGAGCGGCGGGGCCTGGAGCGCCGACTTCGGCAACGGTTTCTACGGCGGGCTGCAGTTCTCGCAGGAGACCTGGGAGACGTACGGCGGTACGGCGTACGCGCCGACCGCCGACCTCGCGAGCCGTTCCCAGCAGATAGCGGTCGCGGAGAAGGTGGTCGCCGATCAGGGCCCGCAGGCGTGGCCCGCCTGTGGCCCGCTCGCCGGGCTGACGGGCGACAGTGCCGACACCGGTGTCGACCCGGGCCTCCTGCCGCTGCCGGGGCAGAGCGACGCGCCCGCCGACGAGCCGTCGACGGGCCCCTCCGAATCGACTGAGCCGGCCGAATCCGAGAACACTTCGGACTCTTCGGGCGAGGCCGACAAGGAGGACCGTGCGGGCACGGCCGAGCCGTCGGGTGACGTCACCGGGCAGCCGGCCCCGAAGGATGGCGACGCGACCGACCCTGCCGGGACGGGCACTTCCGACGCCTCGGAAGGTGCCACCGGGGCGGACCCGGCCGACGATGCCGCCGGCGGCTCCGGCAAGCACCGCGGCGAGCCGGCCGACGACGAGACGGAAAGCGGCGATACAGGCGAAGCGCGTGAAACCGGTCGCCATGCCTCACGGGGTGACGATTCCGCCCGTAACGGCGTGGACGAGGCAAACGGCCCCGGTGCGTACACCGTTCAGCCCGGCGACAACCTGTGCGACATCGCTGCCGAGCGGAAGGTCCCCGGTGGGTGGCCGGCGCTCTACGAGGCCAACGAGACGATCGTCGGGTCCGACCCCGATCTCATCCTGCCTGGTCAGCAGCTCGACCTGGGTCTGAAGTAGGGTCAGTTCGGCGGGGTGATTCGCGGCTCTATGTCCGTTCTGTTCCAGTGAGACAAGCGTCTCTTTGCGGCAACTGGCCCCCATCGTCCCCCGATTCCGGCCACTTTGCCCCTCACCTGTAAAAACGGACACACTCCGGCAGTTGAATTGGGCGATTTCTCCCCGATGTTCGTCTTTGAACATCGGGGAGCGCTGTGTTTACGGTCTGAACGCTCGCCACCGCGGGCACCGTCGACCGTCACGCCGAATCCTGCCGTCGGTCGGGGGTAACACTCGTCGCTCACAGCGCCGAAGGCAGGAGCGGGGGACCCAAGGTAAGTGCCGGTCCCGGCCGTCCGCGGAGGACGGCCGTGAACGGCTAGGGGTGGAGCCGCGCGCAAGGACGCGCGGCCGGGCACTCACAGGTCCGAACCCGACAGCTCACCTCGTAGGCGTCGGTGAGGAGAAGCTTCATGCTGCGTTCCAGCAAGGCCAAGCACCGTCGCCCCTCGAAGGCCGTCCGTATCGCCACCCTCGCCGGTGTCGCCGGTGCCGCCATCGCCGCACCGATGCTCGGCGCCACCTCCGCCTCCGCCGCGACCACCTCGGAGTGGGACGCGGTCGCCCAGTGCGAGTCCGGCGGCAACTGGTCGATCAACACGGGCAACGGGTACTACGGCGGCCTGCAGTTCTCCGCCTCGACCTGGGCCGCCTACGGAGGCACCGCGTTCGCCTCGAGTGCCGACCAGGCGTCCAAGTCGCAGCAGATCCAGATAGCCGAGAAGGTCCTCGCCGGCCAGGGCAAGGGCGCCTGGCCGCACTGCGGCGTCGGCCTGTCCAGCGCCTCGCCCGAGAGCGGCTCCACCGAGCAGTCGCAGCCCTCCGCCGAGCGCTCCGAGGTCCCCACCACCCGCTCCGAGCGCTCCGAGGCCCCCGCCCCGGCCAAGAAGGCCGAGACGGCCGCCGGCAAGGCCAAGTCCTTCAAGAAGGGCGACGGCGAGTACAAGGTCAAGGCCGGCGACACCCTGAGCTCGATCGCGGAGGCCGAGAAGGTCAAGGGCGGCTGGGAGAAGCTGTTCGAGCTGAACAAGGACATCGTCGAGAACGCCGACGTGATCCACCCGGGCCAGCAGCTCCACCTGAGCTGACCTCCCCCGGTGAGTGAGGGGCACCTCCCGCACCGACAGGGCAGGAGAGCACCCTCGTGTCTCACGGGATCCGAGCACCCCGGTCCGGCGCACCTTCCCCCGAACGCGCCGGGCCGGGGTTCGGTCCGTCCGGGGCCGGAACCGTGGACCGGGGCCGGAACCGCGGACCCGGGTCGGCCTTCCGGGGCCGGAACTGCGGCCCGCTTGCGGGTCCTCCGAGGCCGGAGAGGGGCCCAACATCGGTTACCGACAGGTAGATCCGACCCTGTTTGTCCGGTGACGAGAGTCTTGATGCCCTTTTTCGTCCCAGCGGGCGGGCATCGGCCTGCCTTTGCCCCCGGGCCGGTTAGGCTCTTGCCGCAAGGCCAAGCAGACCTCTGCACTTTTTCTCGCGTCACATCCCAGAAGGAGATGCTCGTGCCGTCCATCGACGTCGTCGTAGCCCGGGAAATCCTGGACTCCCGAGGCAACCCCACGGTCGAGGTCGAGGTTGGCCTCGACGACGGCAGCACGGGTCGTGCTGCAGTTCCGTCCGGCGCCTCCACCGGTGCGTTCGAGGCTCTCGAGCTCCGCGACGGTGACCAGAACCGCTACCAGGGCAAGGGTGTCGAGAAGGCCGTCCTCGCCGTCATCGAGCAGATCGGCCCGGAGCTCGTCGGCTACGACGCGACCGAGCAGCGCCTGATCGACCAGGCGATGTTCGACCTGGACGCCACCCCGGACAAGTCCTCCCTCGGCGCCAACGCCATCCTCGGCGTCTCCCTCGCCGTGGCGCACGCCGCCTCCGAGGCCTCGGACCTTCCGCTCTTCCGCTACCTGGGCGGCCCGAACGCGCACCTGCTGCCCGTTCCGATGATGAACATCCTGAACGGCGGCTCGCACGCCGACTCCAACGTGGACATCCAGGAGTTCATGATCGCGCCCATCGGCGCGGAGTCCTTCTCCGAGGCCCTTCGCTGGGGCACCGAGGTCTACCACACCCTCAAGAAGGTCCTGAAGGAGAAGGGGCTGTCCACCGGCCTCGGCGACGAGGGCGGCTTCGCGCCGAACCTCGACTCCAACCGCGCCGCCCTCGACCTCATCCTCGAGGCCATCAAGGAGGCCGGTTACGCCCCCGGCAAGGACATCGCGCTGGCGCTCGACGTCGCCGCCTCCGAGTTCTACAAGGACGGCTCGTACGAGTTCGAGGGCAAGTCCCGCTCGGCCGCCGAGATGACCGAGTACTACGCGGAGCTCGTCGAGTCCTACCCGCTGGTCTCCATCGAGGACCCGCTGTTCGAGGACGACTGGGCCGGCTGGAAGACCATCACCGACAAGCTCGGCTCGAAGGTGCAGCTCGTCGGCGACGACCTGTTCGTCACCAACCCCGAGCGCCTCGCCCGCGGCATCGAGGACGGCGCCGCGAACGCGCTGCTCGTCAAGGTGAACCAGATCGGTTCGCTGACCGAGACCCTCGACGCCGTCGAGCTCGCCCAGCGCAACGGCTTCAAGTGCATGATGTCCCATCGCTCCGGCGAGACCGAGGACGTCACCATCGCCGACCTGGCCGTCGCCACCAACTGCGGCCAGATCAAGACCGGTGCCCCGGCCCGCTCCGAGCGCGTCGCCAAGTACAACCAGCTGCTGCGCATCGAGGAGATCCTCGACGACGCCGCGGTGTACGCGGGTCGCTCCGCGTTCCCGCGGTTCCGCTTCGCGGACCAGTAGAGGGACCAGTAGACACAGTCGGTTCGAGGGCTGACACCCTCGCCTCCGTACGTCCCCGGCCGCGGTCCCGTACCGTGTCCGGGGACGTACGCGCGTAACGGGGAGGCGAGAGACCATGGCACGCAGGCCGCCCGGGGACCAGGACCGGTTCTCCACCTCGACCAGGCTGCGGCTGCTCGGAGAGCAGACCGCCGCCCGCGTCTACCGCTCCCAGAACCGCCGTCAGGCCCGCCGCTCCCGGCTGACCGGACGCGCCGCCTTCCTCGCCCTGGTCGTCTGCTCGATGGTCGTGGCTCTCGCCTATCCCATGCGCCAGTACGTCTCGCAGCGCGCCGAGATCGCCGAGCAGGAACGCATGATGGACGATGCCGCTGAGCGGGTGGAGCAGCTCAGGGACGAAAAGGCGCGCCTCCAGGACGACATGTACATCCGGCGGCTCGCCCGCGAGCACCTGCACTACGTGCAGCCGGGGGAGACCGGGTACACCGTGATCGACCCCGAAGCCGCGGAGGAGCAGCGCGAAGAGGACGGCGCGGCCGACCGGCCGTGGTACTCGAACGTATGGAACGGCGTGGACAGCGCCGACGGTGCCGGCGGGGCCGACCGCGAGTAGACCCGCGGCACCGGCAGGTCGGCGAACAAGCAGCGAAACAAGCAGCGAAACCAGCAGCGAACAGGCAGCGAACAAGGCAGGCATGGAAACCCCTCCTCCCACCACCGAACCCACCGAGCCCACCGACGCGGACATCGCCGCGTTCAAGGAGCAGCTCGGCCGGCCGCCGCGCGGCCTGCGCGCGATCGCGCACCGCTGCCCCTGCGGGCAGCCCGACGTCGTGGAGACCGCCCCGCGGCTGCCCGACGGCACACCGTTCCCGACGCTGTACTACCTGACGTGTCCGCGGGCAGCCTCCGCGATCGGCACGCTCGAGGCGAACGGCGTCATGAAGGAGATGACGGAACGCCTGGCGACCGACCCGGAACTCGCCGCCGCGTACCGGGCCGCGCACGAGGACTACATCACGCGACGCGACGCCATCGAGGTCCTGGAAGGCTTCCCCAGCGCGGGCGGCATGCCGGACCGGGTGAAGTGCCTGCACGTACTGGTGGGTCACTCGCTCGCGGCCGGCCCCGGGGTGAACCCGCTGGGCGACGAGGCGATCGCCATGCTGCCGGAGTGGTGGGCGAAGGGCCCCTGCGTTTCCCCCGAAGCCTGACCGCCCCCACCAGGGCCCTTGCCGACCTTCGGACCGGGGCAGGCCACCGCGTGCCGTGCGATGTCCTGCCCTTGTCCGGCAAGGGGCCGGGTGGGGATGAGAACCCATCCCGAGGAGACCCACCCCATGACGCGCGTCGCCGCCATCGACTGCGGCACCAACTCCATCCGCCTTCTGATCGCGGACGTGGAGCCTGCCACCGGAAGACTCGTCGATCTCGACCGCCGGATGACCATCGTCCGCCTCGGTCAGGGCGTGGACCGCACCGGTCGGCTCGCGCCCGACGCGCTGGAGCGGACCTTCGCGGCCTGCCGTGAGTACGCCGCAGCCATAAAGGAGCACGGCGTGCAGCGGGTCCGTTTCGTCGCGACCTCCGCCTCGCGGGACGCCGAGAACCGCGACGAGTTCGTCGGCGGCGTCCTCGACATCCTGGGCGTCGAGCCCGAGGTGATCAGCGGCGACCAGGAGGCCGAGTTCTCCTTCACCGGCGCCACCAACTCGCTGACGACGCGCCCCGATCTGGCGAAGCCGTATCTGGTCGTCGACATCGGCGGCGGCTCCACCGAGTTCGTCGACGGCGAGGAGCACGCACGCGCCGCCCTGTCCGTCGACATCGGCTGTGTACGGATGACCGAGCGGCACACGCCGAGCAGCCCTGCGACGGCCGAGCAGATCGCCGCGATCACCTCGGACGTCGAAGCGGCCCTGGACACCGTCGAGAAGACGGTCCCGATCCGTCAGGCGCACACCCTCGTCGGGCTCGCCGGCTCGGTGACGACGGTCGCCGGGATCGCGCTCGGCCTGGACGAGTACGACTCGCAGGCCATCCACCACTCGCGGATCTCCTACGAGCAGGTCGAGGAGGTCACCACCATGCTCCTCGACTCGACGCACGACGAGCGAGCGGCCATCGGCGTCATGCACCCCGGCCGCGTCGACGTGATCGGGGCCGGGGCGCTCGTCCTGCTGACGATCATGCGGCGTATCGGCGCCCGCGAGGTGGTCGTGAGCGAGCACGACATCCTCGACGGGATCGCCTACAGCATCGCTGCCGAGGGCGCTGCCTGAGCTCCGGCTTCAGGCGCCCGCGCGCCGGGTCAGGAGCCCTCGGACGGGGTCAGGACGA
Organism: Streptomyces sp. NPDC006283; assembly: GCF_040613325.1. Taxonomy (NCBI): domain Bacteria; kingdom Bacillati; phylum Actinomycetota; class Actinomycetes; order Kitasatosporales; family Streptomycetaceae; genus Streptomyces; species Streptomyces sp. NPDC006283. The sequence goes on from NZ_JBEXRZ010000046.1 coordinate 37,606, forward strand.
CGAACTCCGCGCCTGCCGGGTCGTTGCACACGGCCAAGCGGCCGACGCCCTCCGCGTCCTCCGGGCCCATAGACACAGAGCCGCCGTTCTCCCGTACGAGGGCGACCGTCGCGTCGCAGTCCGCGGAGCCGAAGACGGGGTGCCAGTACGGTTTGGCGTCCCCGGACGCGAACATGTCCGGGACGGCCATGACACCGCCGAACATCCGCTCCGGCGGTTGGCCCTCGGGCGTCACCATCGTGTACGTGCCCCCGCCGCCCGGCAGCTCCATGTCCTGGCCGGTCCAGCCGAAGACGGTGCCGTAGAACGCCTGGGCGGCGGCCGAGTCGGTGGTGTACAGCTCGACCCAGCCCAGGCTGCCGGGGCCGTCGGCCGCCTCGACGCCCGCGTACGAGCCGGGCTGCCAGAGGGCGAACTGGGCGCCCTGCGGGTCGGTGACCTGGGCGAAGCGCCCTTCCTTCGACACCTCGGAAGGCGCGGAGCGGACGGAGCCGCCCGCCTGCTCGACGGCCTTGACGGTGGCGTCGATGTCCGGAGTGCTGAAGTAGATCATCCAGGCAGAGCGGGCTCCTTCCTCGGTGAGCTGTCCGACCGCGCCCACGACCTTGCCGTCGAGGCGGAAGGACTTGTAACTGCTCGTCTGCTCGTCGAACGCCTGGGCCTGCCAGCCGAACACCGCGCCGTAGAAGGCGGCAGCCGCGTCGACGTCCGGGGCGCCGAGGTCGAGCCAGCAGGGGGAGCCGGGCACGAAGTCAGTGGTGATCACGCGTTTCCCTTTCTCCGGGACTTCCCCGGGCTTGTCCGGGGCTCTGCAGATGTCTGGGATCCTGCGTGGCTCAGCCTGGCACCGGGCACGGGCGCTCGCGCGTCGACGCGCGGCCCGTACCGGCACCGGGCGCCGCCGCGCTCTTCGCTACGACGCGGCCTCGGCGGCCTCCGGCGCATCCGAGAGCACATGCTCCTCCCCCCATGCCGCGAGCGGCTCGAGCGCCGTGTTGAGCGTCCTGCCGCGCAGGGTGAGCGAGTACTCGACGCGCGGTACGACCTCGTCGTACTCCTCGCGGTGCACGATGCCGTCCGCCTCGAGCTCCTTCAGGTGCGAGGCGAGCACCTTCTCCGTCACCCCCGGCAGCAGCCGGCGCAGCTCGCCGAAGCGGCAGGCCCGGTCGTGGAGCGCCCAAAGGATCAGCACCTTCCACTTCCCGCCGATCACGTCCATCGCTGCGTCGACCCCGCACTGGTACGCCCCCGGCCTTCGCGCGCTCGCCATCTCACGGCCCTCCTGCCTGCTCACTGACCCCGGGGTAACCACCCACTTCAAAGTGCGTACTTGATGGTCGCGGGGCCTGCGACAAGGCTAAAGCGCATGACTGACAACGCCGTTGAAAAGCGTCCCCTTTCCGTTCTCGGCCTCGGTGCCATGGGCACCGCCCTGGCGCGCACCTGGCTCGCCGCCGGGCATCCGGTCACCGTCTGGAACCGCACCACCGCCCGGACCGAGCCGCTCGCGGCCGAGGGTGCGACCGTCGCCGCCTCCGCCGCGGAGGCCGTCGCTGCCAACGACCTCGTGGTGCTCTGCCTGCTCGACGACGCCTCCGTCGGAGAGGTACTCGCCGATGCCGACCTGACCGGCAAGGACTTCGTGAACCTCACCACCGGCAGCCCCGGTGACGCGCGGGGCCGCGCTTCATGGGCGGCCGAGCGCGGGGCGCGTCTGCTGGACGGTGGGATCATGGCGGTCCCGCCCATGATCGGCGTGCCGGACTCAGGGGGCTATGTCTTCTACAGCGGCCCACGCGCCCTCTTCGAGGAGCACCGGGACACCCTGGCCGTGCCGACCGGCGCGACGTACGTGGGTGAGGACCACGGCTTCGCCGCTCTGCACGACGTGGCGCTGCTGAGCGCGATGACGGGGATGTTCGCCGGAATCCACCATGCGTTCGCGTTGATCCGCAAGGAGGACATCGCGCCGAAGGAGTTCGCCGCGCTGCTCGCGGACTGGCTCGTCGCCATGGCGCCCATGGTGCGCACGACCGGCGACCGGCTGGAGAGCGGTGACTACACCACGGGCGTCGTCTCCAACCTCGCCATGATGGTCTCGGGCAACACGACCATGCTGCGCACGGCGGACGAGCAGGGGGTCAGCCCGGAGCTGCTGACCCCCTACATGGCACTGATGGCGCGCCACCTCGAAGAGGGGCACGGCGAAGAGGACGGCACGGGCGTGATCGCACTGCTCACGCGCTGATCCGGGGGCGCTGCCCACGCGGTCGGGGGCCGCTTCGCGCAGACGAGCCACCGCCGGCAGGGCGGCCTCCCCGTGCCGCGGGATCCCGTTCGCGGGGGTGTCCGGAGGGTTCGGCGGGGCCTCCCGGACCGCTCCGGCGCGCCTCTGGCGGAAAAGTTCGTGAAGTTCTTCACAAGGAAAAAGGCCCTGAGGGGCTCTCTCGGGGCCCGAACGCCCCTTCTTGACCGCTTGTTGGTGTTGGACGGGCACATTCGAAGGCGTTCGGCGGCTGCCGCCCCCAGAGCGAAAGGGCCGGTGGTTCACCCGCCCTTTGGCTCAGCGGGCCAGCTCAGAGGGGTGATCAACGTCCTCGGATACACCGTGGTTCCCCCTCGGCGCCATGACCTCGGTCACGTGGGCGGCGGAGTGTAGCAGAGTGCACCCAGGACCTTGTGAAGGGGCTCACGAGCGTCCCCTCCGAGGGGGGTGGATACTCGATGGCATGAGCACCACGGAGCGTCCCAGGATCCTCGTAGTAGGCGGTGGGTACGTAGGCCTGTACGCGGCTCGGCGCATTCTGAAGAAGATGCGCTACGCCGAGGCGACCGTCACGGTCGTCGACCCGCGGTCGTACATGACGTACCAGCCCTTCCTTCCCGAAGCTGCTGCCGGCAGCATCTCGCCTCGGCATGTCGTCGTCCCGCTGCGACGCGTGCTGCCCAAGGCCGAGGTTCTCACCGGCCGGGTCACGACCATCGACCAGGACCGCAAGGTCGCGACGGTCTCGCCGCTCGTCGGCGAGGCGTACGAGCTGCCCTTCGACTACCTGGTGATCGCCCTCGGTGCGATCTCCCGCACCTTCCCGATCCCCGGCCTCGCCGAGCAGGGCATCGGCATGAAGGGCATCGAGGAGGCCATCGGCCTGCGCAACCACGTCCTCGAGCAGCTGGACAAGGCCGACTCGACGACCGACGAGGACGTCCGCCGCAAGGCGCTGACCTTCGTCTTCGTCGGCGGTGGCTTCGCCGGCGCCGAGACCATAGGCGAGGTCGAGGACCTGGCCCGCGACGCGGCGAAGTACTACAGCAACGTCAAGCGCGAGGACATGCGCTTCATCCTCGTCGACGCCGCGGACAAGATCCTTCCCGAGGTCGGCCCCAAGCTGGGCAAGTACGGCAAGGAGCACCTGGAGGGCCGCGGGGTCGAGGTCTACCTCTCCACCTCCATGGACTCCTGCGTCGACGGCCACGTCGTGCTGAAGAACGGCCTCGAGGTCGACTCCAACACCATCGTGTGGACCGCCGGTGTGAAGCCGAACCCGGCGCTCGCCCGCTACGGCCTCCCGCTCGGCCCCCGCGGCCACGTGGACTGCACCGAGAAGCTCCAGGTCAAGGGCACCGACTACATCTGGGCCGCGGGCGACAACGCCCAGGTCCCGGACATGGCCGCCCGCAAGGCCGGTGTCGAGAACGCCTGGTGCCCGCCGAACGCCCAGCACGCGCTGCGCCAGGCCAAGATCCTCGGCGACAACGTCATCTCCGGGATGCGCGGCTTCCCGCAGAAGGACTACGAGCACGCGAACAAGGGTGCGGTCGCCGGTCTCGGCCTGCACAAGGGCGTCGCGATGATCGTCATGGGCAAGATGAAGATCAAGCTCAAGGGCCGGCTGGCCTGGTACATGCACCGTGGTTACCACGGCATGGCCATGCCGACCTGGAACCGCAAGATCCGCGTGTTCGCCGACTGGACGCTGGCGATGTTCCTCAAGCGCGAGGTCGTCTCCCTCGGCGCGATGGAGACGCCGCGCGAGGAGTTCTACGAGGCCGCCAAGCCGGCTCCGGCCGTCGCCAAGCCGGAGGCCGAGAAGGCAAAGGCCTCCTAGCAGCACCGGTGTCCCTCCGAAGGGGCCGTCCGCCATCCGTGGTGCGGACGGCCCCTTCGGCGTTCCCGTCGGGTGGTGAAGACGTCGATGGTCTGCTGCCAGTCGGCCTCGGCGTTGACGCCCGGTGCC
>NZ_JBEXRZ010000047.1:0-41599 GCF_040613325.1 Streptomyces sp. NPDC006283
GGTGTCACGGTAGAGCGCCCATGTAGGCGAACGGTGACGGAAGAGGACGAATAGGGATGCGTGTGGATCCGCGCGGGCCGCCAAACGGCAGGGGAGGCACGTCTTGGCCGGCAGCAACGGCAGCAACGTCACCGCGCTCTTCCGCGCGTCCACCGCGCACAGCCCGTCGTACTTCACACTGAACCGGGCGGGCGGCGGCGCGGCCGGCGAGATCGTGGACTTCTGCATCCCCTGCAACCCGTACTTCCCGACCCCCGCGATGTTCGACCAGCTCGGCAGCAGGCTCCGCGAGATCCTCACGTACTACCCGAGCAGCGCGGACACCATCACCGCCGAGCTCTGCCAGCTGCTCGGCCTCAATCCGCAGACCGTCGCCATGGGCAACGGCTCCACCGAACTGATCACCTGGATCGACCACTTGCTCGTGCGCGAGTCGCTGGCCGTCCCCGTCCCCACCTTCGGCCGCTGGACCGACCAGCCGATGGAGACGGGCAAGCGGGTGGACATGCTGCTGCTCCCGGAGGCCCGTGGCTTCGCCCTCGACCCCGCCTCGTTCGTGCAGTTCGTACGCACCAGAGGCTCGCGTGTCGCCGTGATCTGCAACCCCAACAACCCCGACGGCGGCCTGCTCCCCAGACAGCAGGTCCTCTCGCTGCTCGACCAGCTCCAGGACCTGGACCTGGTCGTGGTCGACGAGTCCTTCCTCGAATTCGCCGACGAGGGGGCGGAGACGAGCGTCGCGGCCGAGGCCGTGCTGCGGACGAACGTGATCGTGCTGCGCAGCCTCGGCAAGAACTTCGGTCTGCACGGTGTGCGGTTCGGCTATCTGGTCGCCAACCCCGGCCTGGCCGGGAAGGTACGCGCCGCACTGCCGAAGTGGAATCTCAACTCGTTCGCGGAGACGGTGGTGTTCATGCTCAAGGAGCACCGGCAGGAGTACGCGGAAAGCCTCCTGCAGGTGAGCCGTGACCGCCAGGAGATGATCTGGCGCCTCTCCCAGCTCCCCGGCCTCACCGTCTACCCCTCACAGGGCAACTTCGTCTATGTGCGCCTTCCCGAGGGCGCCGACGGTGGGATCCTGCGCGACCGGCTGCTCGCGGAACACGCCGTCCTGATCCGCGAATGCGGCAACAAGATCGGCAGCTCGAGCCGGTTCGTGAGGCTGGTGGTGCGTCCCGAGCAGGACGCGGAGCGGCTGGTCACCGCGATGGAACAGGTGCTCTACGGAGGACGCACCCGGTCCGCGCCACCGGCGCCCGCGCCGGCACCGCCGCAGCCGATGCTCGCGCAGGTGCCGACCCAGCCGCTGCCGCAGGCACAAGCGCAGGCGCAGGTCCAGCAGCCCCTGGCCGCCCAGCCTCTTCCCCAGGTACCGGCCCAGCAGGTGGCGCCTCCCCCCATGCTCGCCCAAGTACCGGCGCAACCCCAGCCGTTGCCCCAGCAGAGCCCGCACATCGCGCTTGCTCCTGCGCAACTCGACCAGCAGCCGCTGGCCGCCCGCGGCCTGACACCCGCCCAGACCGCCCGCCCCGGTGTCACGGCCAGGGCGATGGCCGCCGGCTACACCTCGGGCACGGCGGCAGTGGACCGCCTGATCGCCCAGGCATAGGCATCTCCAGCCCTGTCACTGGGCGGACCGGGTCGACCACGTCGTCGACGTCAGCGAGGAACTGGACGTGCCCGCGGGTACTGCTGCGGCCGGACGGCCACGTTGCCTGGGTCGGTGAGGACCAGCAGGATCTGCTCGACCGGCTGCCGCAGTGGTTCGGCGCTGCCGCCGGCTGAGCGAGCAGACACTCCGTATGCGTCATTCGGCACAAAAGGCAGTAAAACGGGTAGATTCCGCTCTCGGTGACGGTCGGTCGTACGGAGCGGGGACACATGACGACCCAGGGCGAAACGGCTGCGGACTCACCTCCTGCCGTCAAGCTGACCCTGCTGACGCTGACCGCGATGGTCGTCGGGTCCATGGTCGGGGCGGGGGTCTTCTCGCTGCCCCGGCGTTTCGCCGACGAGACCGGCGTCGCCGGTGCGCTGATCGCCTGGGCGATTGCCGGCACCGGCATGCTGATGCTCGCGTTCGTCTTCCAGAGCCTCGCCGTGCGCAGGCCCGACCTCGACGCCGGTGTCTACGCCTACGCCAAGGCCGGTTTCGGTGAGTACCTCGGCTTCTTCGCCGCATTCGGTTACTGGGCCAGCGCCTGTGTCGGCAACGTGACGTACTGGGTGCTGATCATGTCGACGATCGGCGCCGTATGGCCCGCGCTCGGCGACGGCGACACCGTGCTCGCGGCTGTGCTGTCGTCGATCGGGCTGTGGGGGTTCTTCCTCCTCATCCGGCGCGGGGTCAAGGAAGCCGCGGCGATCAACCGGATCGTCACGGTCGCCAAGGTCGTCCCCATCCTGGTCTTCGTCCTCATCGCCCTGTTCTTCTTCAAGGCGGACGTCTTCGCCGACAACTTCGGCGGCGCCGACTACGCGGGCTCCCTCTTCAACCAGGTCCGCGGGACCATGCTCGCCACCGTGTTCGTGTTCCTCGGAGTCGAGGGCGCGAGCGTCTACTCGCGGCACGCCAAGCGCCGCGAGGACGTGGGGCGCGCGACCGTCCTGGGCTTCCTCAGCGTCTTCGCGGTGTTCGCCTCCGTCACCATCGTGTCGTACGGCATCATGCCGATGAGCGAGATTGCCGAGCTCCGCCAACCCTCCATGGCAGGCGTCCTCGAGGCGGCGGTCGGCACCTGGGGCAACGTGTTCGTCAGCGTCGGCCTGATCGTCTCCGTGCTCGGCGCCTACCTCGCCTGGACGCTGATGGCCGCGGAGGTGCTGTTCGTCGCCGCCAAGGACGACGACATGCCGCGCTTCCTGGGCCGCGCCACGGCCGCCGACGTCCCCGTGCCGGCGCTGGTGATGTCGACGCTGCTCAGTCAGACCGTCCTGATCGTCACCCTCTTCTCCGACGACGCGTTCAACTTCGCCCTCGATCTGACCAGCGCCCTCACCCTCATCCCGTTCCTGCTGGCGGCGGCGTTCGCGCTCAAGATCGCGCTGCGGCCGGACGAGAGGACCGTGGGCGGGCGCGGCTCCGCCCGCGATCTGGCCGTGGCGTCGATCGCCACCCTCTACACCGCGTTCCTGCTGTACGCGGCCGGGCTGAAGTTCGTCCTCGTGTCCTTCATCATCTACGCGCCTGCCACGTTCCTCTTCGTGAAGGCCCGCAGGGAGCAGGGCAAGAAGCTCTTCTCGCCCGCCGAAATCGCCATCTGCGCCGTCTCGGTCGCCGGTGCCGTCTTGGGCGTCGTCGCCCTGGCCGCCGGCTGGATCCAGCTCTGACCAGGAGACGCAGGAGACCAGGAAGGCCCTCATGACGAAGGACAATCCCGCCACGGCGGGGCCCGCGCACGGCGTTCACTCGGAGGTAGGCAGACTCCGCAAGGTCCTGGTCTGCGCCCCGGGCCTCGCCCACCGCCGACTCACCCCGACCAACGCCGACGACCTGCTGTTCGACGACGTCATGTGGGTGGACAACGCCCAGCGCGACCACGCCGACTTCGTGAGCAAGCTGCAAGAGCGAGGCGTCGAAGTCGTCGAGCTGCACGAGCTGCTCGCGCAGACCATGGCGATCGGGGAGGCGAGGAATTGGCTGCTCGACCGGAAGATCATCGCGAACGAGGTCGGCCTCGGTCTCGTCGACTCCACCCGCGCCTTCCTCGAGACGCTCGAGCCCCGCAGGCTCGCCGAACACCTGATCGGCGGCCTCGCCACCGCCGACCTGCCGGATGAGTTCCGTCCGGGATACGTGGCCCTCGCCCGCGAATCGACCGGTGTGCGCGAGTACCTCATGCCGCCGCTGCCCAACACCCTCTACACCCGCGACACCACCTGCTGGCTCTACGGGGGCCTGACGCTCAACCCCCTGTACTGGCCCGCCCGCCACGACGAGACGCTGCTCATGAAGGCCGTCTACGAGTTCCATCCGGACTTCACCGGGTCCACCGTGTGGTGGGGCGATCCCGAACGGGACTGGGGCCAGGCGACCTTCGAAGGCGGCGACATCATGCCCGTCGGCAACGGCGTCGTGCTCATGGGCATGAGTGAGCGCACATCCCGCCAGGCCATCACACAGGTCGCCGCCGCCCTGTTCGCGAACGGCGCGGCCAGGCAGGTCGTCGTCGCCGGCATGCCCAAACTGCGTGCCGCGATGCACCTCGACACCGTCTTCACCTTCGCCGACCGCGACATCGTCACCCTTTACCCCAAGATCATGGACGGTGTGCACACCTTCTCGCTCCGTCCCTCCGACAAGGCCCCCGGCGTCGAGATCACCGACGAAGGGCGCGCCGCCTTCACCGATGTCGTCGCCAAGGCCCTCGGCCTGTCCGAGCTGCGCGTGATCGAGACCGGGGGCGACGTCTATGCCTCCGAGCGGCAGCAGTGGGACAGCGGAAACAACGCCGTCGCCCTCGAGCCGGGCGTCGTCTTCACCTACGACCGCAACACCCAGACGAACGCGCTGCTGCGCAGGGCGGGAGTCGAGGTCATCACCATCGTCGGCGCCGAACTCGGCCGGGGCCGTGGTGGCGGGCACTGCATGACCTGCCCGATCGCCCGCGATCCGGTCGACTTCTGAGCCGCCTGAGCCGCCTGAGCCGCCTGAGCCGCCTGAGCCGCCTGAGCCGCTTGAGCCGCTTGAGCCGCCTGAGCCGCCGCCGACCGCGGCCGCCCGGCTGCTCAGGCACCGTCGTGCTCGCCTCCCCTGTTCGCCTGGAACCAGACGAAGCGGCGGTCGCCGACGTGGAGGGAGCCGTCCTCCTCGGCACCCGCCCCCCGCACAGGTTCTGCGACGTCCTCGGACCCCAGCAGCCGGACGCGCGTCGAGAACAGGTCCCAGAAGGGGCCTTCGAGCCATGTGCGCCCCGGGGTACCGGTGAACAACACCAGGTGCATGCCGAGCCGTTCGCCCGACTGCGCCGTGCGGGTGAGCGCGGTGCGCAGTTCCGGTGCGAGCGGGAGGAGGCGGGTGACCTCGTCCATGACCACGATCAGGCGTGGCAGTGGCGTCCGACGGTTCATGCCGACGGTCCCCGACTCGTAGGCAGCCATGTCCGGGCAGTCGGCGCGGTGAAGCAGGTCCTCACGTCGGCTGAGCTCACGGTTGAGCCGGTTCGCCAGGTCGAGGGCGCGAGCCGGCGCTGCACCGAGTCCGACGTACTTGCCGGGGAGGACGTTCGACGGAAGCAGCGCCGCAGTGTTGCCGCTGAGATCGGCGAGCACAAGCTTCATGCCTTCCGGATTCTGCCGCATCAGTTGCCGCAGAACCCGGCGCTGCAGTTCCCTGCGCCTGCCCGTCGTCCGCGCCTCGCACAACACGTGCGGACCCTCCCCTCCTCGGCCCTCGCCCTCGAGATCGAGGTGGACGGGCAGCCCGGAGCTGTCTAGGCCGAGGGTCACGCGCAGCCGGTGCGGCGGTGCGTGACGCTGCTCGCGGGCGGTGGCGTCGAAGACGTCACGCAGCTGGTCGGCGGCCGGCCGTCTGTCCGGATCAGGGGCCAGGCAGGCCCGCAGAGTGTCGGCGACATCGGGATCGAGCGGCAGCTCCGGTACGTCACCCGGACCCAGAGCCACGCCCGCGGAGTCGCCGGTCACCGCCTCCACGAGGATGCGGCCGAAGGCGTAGACGTCCGACGCGCGCGTCGGCTCGGTACCGGCGTCCAGCAGCTCCGGGGCCCGGTAGCGGAGGTTGTGCCGGTGCAGGAGACGATGCGGGCTGACCGTGCCGTCCACCGTCGCCGTCATCCAGCCCGCGATCCGGACCTCGCGGCCCGCTATCAGCACGCTGCCGGGCGTCAGCGACCCGTGCACCAGCCTCTTCCGGTGCGCGCGGGCAATGCCGGCTGCGAACTGCCGTGCGACGGTGAGCAGTCCGGCCTCGTGGAGCAGCCCGTGCCGCTCGGCGAAGGCACGCAGGTCGGGCGCTGTCTCCGTCGGGCCGTCGAGCGCGCACTCCATGGCGAGCCAGGGCCGCGGGCACCCCGTGTCCCAGGCCAGGAGCCGGGGCGCGTACATGCCGTCCATCCGTTTCAGCGCGGCGACCTCCGTGGCCACCAGGCCGGCCGCGTGCGGCACCTGAGGCCTGCGGACGATGAGGATCCGGCCCTCCCCGTCGTGGCCCATGAACAGACCGGCGCGTGACCAGCCGCCCAGATGCTCGGCGAACACCTCGTACGGCATCGAGCCGGAAGCGTCGAACCGGGGGTCGGCCACGGTCAGACGCTGCCAACCCGTGTCGTCCTCGTTCAGCTCGAAGCCCGGCGGCACCTCCCTCAACGGCTCGCCGCCCGGAGCCGGACGCGTCGTCTCCGGCGGGCCCGGAAGCGAGACCCCGAGCCGGCGCATCACCGTCGCGTCCACCCAGCCGAACGGTCGGCGGTTGCCCGCAGGCACCCGCTCGGTGCCCTGGGGGTGCGGCAGCCACGCCGGGAAGCAGGCCGGTGACCCGGCCAGTTCGGTGAGCTGTGTCGTCACGGCACGCGTCGTGCGGACCAGTTCGGACGGAGCAACGGTGCCCAGCAGGATCCGCCGCGTCTCCTCCGCGAAGTCGAACGTCCTCTGGTGCGGCAGACTCTCCCCGTCGTCGGCGCTGTGCATCAGGCCGCCGAGGAAGACCTCTGCCAGGTGGGACGTGTCGGCCGCCGGGGACACGGCATGCTGCACGAGCCGCATCACCGGCACGGGCAGCGGCGCGACCGCGGCCAGATGCGCGGCGAGACGGTAGGCGTCGGTGGAGGCGGCCTCGCGGAACCGCAGTACTTCCTGTTCGGCCGCGCTCGCCCCGTGTCCACGGCCGGTCGACAGGCCGGCGGCGGCCGCGGACACGCCCTGGGGTGCGGCGAGCAGCGGCAGCACCGCACTGCCGCCCGGCGAGCCGATCAGACGGGCCCAGGCGCCGAGCGATTCCGGTTGCACGGCCAGCACGGGTACGGGCACACCGTCGAACGTCGCCAGTTCGGGTGGCAGCACCGGGTCCGCCACATCCCACGACCGGTTGGCCGCACCCCGGCGGCGTGTCGTGACCCGCCACGGCTCGGCACGGATGCCGGAACCCGCCCACAGCCGGGTCGGCAACACGTTCACCAGGGCCGTCGGGCCGGTCGCTGCCGAGCGGTGCAGGGCCGCGTGCATCCTGCCGTCGCGCCAGGCCGGGCCCACACCGTCGCTCACCACGAGCAGCAGGGTGTGGCCCGACGGGTCGAGCACCGTCGACATCGGCAGCGTGGCGGCTTCCGCGCCGTACGGGCGCCGGCTCAGCAGCGGACCGTCCGCGGCGCGGCTGTCCAGACCGTGCACACGCACATGACGGAAGGCGCCGCTGCGTTCTGCCAGCGCCCTGATCTCGCCGGCGAGCCGTTGCCACAGCAGCATCGAGATGCCGTCGTCCACGAGGATCGCCAGGTCGAGCCACCGGGTCCGGGCAGGACGCAGCACCGCCTCCGGCAGTCCGGTCTCTGCCATGGCCGAGACCGTCGCAGCGATGTCGAGCTCGGTGCGCAGCGCGTCGGGACGCCGGTGTTTGAGGGGACGCAACGCCCGGCCGAGTCGTAGTTCGCCGGCGCCGAGCGCTCTCATCCCCGGAGCCCGCACCGGCATCGCGGGCCGGTCGGACCGTGCCGGGCGGTGATCCGCGGCGGCCGGAGCCGCGTGCAGATCGACGTGCGGCGCGGGCAGGGGCCCGGACCCGGCCGACGGGTCGTCGGGAGCCGTGCCCTGCCGCGGATCGTCCGGGTCGGCCGAAGCGTCCGCCGGGTGCCCGGCTGCGGTGTCGGCGTCCGGCGGCCCGAGCGCCGAGGACGTCCCTGCGGCGGCTGCCACCTGCGCCAGTGCCGTGGCCGCCGCGGGCGGCAGACGGGCCGCCAGCCACAGGGCGTCGAGCAGCTCCTCGGCTGCGAGGTCCTCGCCGTCGCCCGACAGGACCTTGCGGACGTGCTCCAGCACCGTGCGCTACACCGTCCTGCCGAGACGGTGCAGCACGGCGTCGAGCAGACCCTCGGCGTCCAGATCCACCCCTCCCCGGCGCAGGAAGACTGCGTTGAGCAGCTGGTCGGTGGCGAGTTCGCCCCTGGCCCTGCGGGCGAGGAAGGCCCGCATCAGTTCGTCCATGCCGGCCAGGTCGGTGTCGGCGTCCGTGCCGTCGGCGTTCAGATGCGCCGAGATGATGGCGCGCAGCCGGCCCTCGTCCGGTTCAGGGAGGTCGAGCCGTACGCACCGGCGCAGAAAGGCGGGCGGGAAGTCGCGTTCGCCGTTGCTGGTGATCACGACGACGGGGAACTCCGAGCAGCGGACCCGGCCGCGGACGACCTCCGTCCATGCGTCGGGGTCGGCGGTCATCACCTCCACCGTGGCCTGGTCCTCGGGGAGCCGCGCCAGCTCCGGGATCTCGAACTCGCCTTCCTCGAAGACGTTCAGCAGATCGTTCGGCAGGTCCACATCGCCCTTGTCCAGCTCGTCCACGAGCAGGACGCGCGGGGTCGCGGACGGCACGAGCGCCGTGCCGAGCGGACCGAGACGCACGTACGAGCCGATGCCCGGCTCCTCGCCCGGGGCGCCGTGACCGCCCTCCGTGTGCTGACCGCCCTTCGTGAGGCGGCCGCCCGGCGTGCCGTGACCGCCCCGCGCACGGTGGCCGCCCCGCGGGTCGCGGCGCATGTTCGTCTCCCGCAGCCGGCCGATTGCGTCGTAGCGGTAGAGCGCTTCCTGCAGTGTGGTCCGGCTGTTGACCGGCCAGTGAAGGACCCGGCCCAGAGAAAGCTCGTGGGCCACCGCACGGGCCAGGGACGACTTGCCGGTGCCGGGGTGTCCTGTGACCAGCAGGGGCCTGCGCAGCAGCAGGGCGGCGTTGACGACGTCCGCCTCCGCCCGGCCGATCAGGTACGGCCGTTCACGGCGGGGACCGGCCGAACCGGCGCCGTCGAACCGACGCCACGGCGGGGCCTCGGGAAAGGTGATGCTCCGGGCCCGGCCGTCGCCCTTGAACAGCCGCCACTCGCCATCTGTCCCGTCGCTGCCTGTCCCGTCGCCGCCTGCGTGGTGCTGCCGGGGTCCGTGGGCCGTCATCGGGTGTCCGCTCCTTGATCGTGGCCGGCTTGGTCGTTCGTGAGGGGATGTTCGTGAGGTGCTTCGCGGGCGGGCGAGGTCATGCCGGGTCGGCGAGTTCCAGTGGACCGGGCAGCGGCAGCTCGCAGTCGTCCCACACCAGCACGGGCCGGGCGGCCGACGACTTCTTCGACCCCAGTGCCGCGGCCCGGAACTCCTGCAGACGCTGCGGCAGTTTGTGCAACGGGCCGGTGGGGTCGAGGTCGTCCAGTCGGCCCGCGTCCTCGATGGACCCGGCCGCCCGGTCCCACAGCACCACCGGTACACCCATGGCCAGACAGATCGCCAGGAGCTCCTCCCGCTGCTCCGGCGGTCCGTGCAGCACGACCCGTGCCGTGTCCTTGTACGGGGTGTCCAGCAGCTGCTCGTACAGCTCCAGCGCGGTGGCCGGCTTGGTGACGACCAGGGCGCTGGGACCCGGGGCGCTCCAGCGCCTTCGCACCTCGCCCGGCCGGCGGGTCGCATCGGGGCAGCGGAGGGCCACCTGGTACCGCGCGCCCAGGGCCAGGCTCAGGTCGGGGAAGAGATCGCCGAATTCGCTGCCCGTCCGCCAGGCCTCCACGGGGATCTGGAGTCCGTCACGCCCGACGACGACATCCACCTGCGTGGCCGGTTCCCCGCCCTCGGCCCGGCAGCGGTCCGCCGCTTCGCGGATGAGCCGGCCGATGTCGTCGGGGGTCAGTGCCCCCTTCGGCGTCGGAACCGTCGCCCTCGTCCCGTCCCTGTGGAACAGCCACGTCTCGCAGTGGTAGCGGTCGGGGGCGTCCGGACCGGCTTCGGAGAGCCGGGTCACGACCCGCGCGGCCGGTGGCGGGCGGTGGGAGGCCCAGGCCGCGGCATCGGCTCGCCGCTCCGCCAGAGCGGCGCGGCTGATCCCCAGCCGTTCGGCCACCCGGTCGCACCAGAGGTGCAGGGTCCTGCGGGCCTCGGTGCCGGACGCGGCCGCGGCGACGAACGCCGCGAGCTTGAGCAGGGCGGGCACTGGAGGGGCGACGAGATCCCCGACCGGTCCGTCGGGACAGTCCTCGAGGCCGAGCACCACACCCTCGAGCTCCGCCTCCGCCAGCCGGCCGGCGCACCCGAGCGGTCCGGGCAGCGCCATGAAACGCAGGGCTTCGCGGGCGGCGCGCGGGATCAGCGCCGGGTCGGCGACGGTGACCGTGCGGAGCGCGGCCAGGAGTTGCCGGTGTTCGCCGACGGACAGCAGCCGGACGCCGGGCTCCACCCGGCCGAGCGCCAGCAGGTCGTTCAGCGCCTGCCGGCCTGCGCCGTCGCGGAGCGTGGGGGCGAGAGATTCGGCCAGTGTGGCCAGTGCTCTCTCCTCGGTCAGCAGAAGGGCCGCCAACTCGTCCACCGACGGTGCCGAGGGGTCCGTCTCGGGCGGGGGAACGCAGCCGATGTCCGCTGCCAGGCCGCGGCAGTGGCCGGCCCGCCTGGCCGGGTCGTCCAGCAGCGCACGCAGCGCGGGGATCAGCAACCCGGCCGACACGGAGGCCTCTTGGGACCCGCCCGTGCCCGCGTCGGCCGGTGCGGCGATCCTGCACTCGGTGAGGACGTCGCCGGCGTCCGCCCGCTCCAGCTCCTTCCGCACGGTCTGCCACGGCACCGCCCAACCGCGGCGCACCGTGTCCTGGGAGCCCAAAGCACCCTCGGCCGGAAGTACCTGGGCGACGACCAGCCCGGCGACGGTCGAGTCGGAGCGCACCCACAGCGGGCCGCCGCTGTATCCCGGCCCGATGGCTGCTCCGGTCAGCTCGCCGTCCAGGTAGCAGCAGCCGTCGTCCTCGAGGCCGACCACGGTGTCGGCATAGGTGATGGTCTCGCCGCCACCGTGCCATGCCCGCACACCGAGCCCCTCCGTCATCTCCCGCCACACCACGGGCCTGGTCCAGTCGGGGGCCGGCTCGTCGAGTTCCAGCACGGCCAGGTCGCCGTCCCACACGACTTTCGAGGCGCGTTGCTGCGGGGGAAGCCAGACCGAGAGCCGGGCGGTGCCGTGCGCGGTCGTCCCCGCGCCGTGGAACGCCACGGCCAGCGGATGCTTTCGGTCCGGCTCGTCGGCGCTCAACGGCTCGCGTCCCAGTGCGTCGTTGACGACATGGGCGCAGGTCAGTACCCGCTTCGGGGACAGCAGCGCGGCGGCACCCGCGGCCTTGGCGCTGCCCTCGCGTATCAGCGCGACACGCGAGCGGGGCTCTGTGCGGCGACGGAACCAGCCCATCCTCAGCCCTGTCCGGGACCGGTGGTGCTCTGCTGCTGCCAGGTGGCGCTCACGGTCATCGTCGCCTTGCCGTTCGTCCCGACGATGCCCAGCTTGAGGTCCTGGCCGATCTGAATGCCGAATTCGACCTTGAGTTCCTGCGGAGGGGTGGCGGTGTTCACGGCTGCGTCGTGCACCTCCTCGAGGAGCTGCCCGAGCGGGCGCAGCGCGGTCCGCAGGGTGTCCGTCGCGATGGCGGCGGCACGCGCGCCGCCGCGGGCCACCGGAGTGGCGGTGCCGAAGCCGCCGGGCAGGTCGGGCGCGGCCGGCTGCTCGGCGACGGCGGCCGGTGCCGGCTCTCCGGCATCGGCCAGTTCCACGCGTAACGCGGCACCGGCCAGGTCGAGTTCAAGGTATTCGGGCATGGACGGCATTCTGCCTGACGGGGAGCAGTCGACGGGCCGGATACCGGGAGTCGGCCGGGTCGCTATGAGACGAATCGTTCAGCCTCACCTCGCGATGCCCGCCCGGTGCCTCCCCGCGCGACCGGCGAGCGGACCCGCCCCCCGGCTGCGGTATTTGCGGACAGAAGCTGTCCGCAAGCGTCGGTAGCGTGCACGCATGGCCTCGAAAACCTCGACCCACCCCGTCCTCGACACCCGCGCACTCAACCGCGCCACCCTCGCGCGCCAGTTGCTGCTCCGGCGCGCGCCGCGGGCGGAGATGCCCGTGGCGCGCGCCGTCGAGCACCTCGTCGGACTCCAGGCACAGAACGTCAAGCCGCCGTACTACGCGCTCGCCGCACGGCTGGAGGAGTTCGACCCGGAAGAGCTGTCCGCACTGATGGAATCCCGCGAGGTCGGGCGCATCGTCACCATGCGGTCCACCATCCATACGCACACCGCCCACGACTGCCTCCGCCTTCGGCCCCTCGTACAGGCCGCCCGGGACCGGGAACTCCGACAGTTCCGAAGCGGGCTCGCCGGGGTGGATCTCGCGCGGCTCGCCGCGTACGCGCGGGAACTCGTCGAGAGCGAGCCGCGGACCATGAAGGAACTGCGGGAGGCGCTGCTGACGCACTGGCCGGACGCCGATCCGTTCGCTCTGTCCGTTGCCGCGCGCTGCTCACTGCCGCTGGTCCAGGTCACCCCTCGGGGACTGTGGGGGAGGAGCGGGCAGGTCGCACTCACCACAGCCGAGCAGTGGTTCGGCAGGCCCTCCGAGCCCGCGCCGGACGCGGACGACACCGTGCTGCGCTATCTCGCCGCCTTCGGTCCCGCGTCGGTCCAGGACTTCCAGACCTGGTCGGGGCTGACCCGGACACGGGCCGTCTTCGAGCGGCTGCGAGCGGAACTCGCCGTGTTCCAGGACGAGCACGGCGTCGAGCTCTTCGACCTCCCCGACGCGCCCCGCCCCGACCCCGGCACTCCGGCACCGGCGCGGCTCCTGCCGGAGTTCGACAACCTTCTGCTCTCGCACGCGGACCGCAGCCGCGTGGTGTCCGCGCAGCACAAGGCGCTCACCTGGAAGGGCAACCAGGCGTACTGCACCTTCCTCGTCGACGGCTTCCTCGCCGGGATCTGGCGCCTGGAGGAGACCGGGGCGACGGCGACGCTGACGCTGCAGCCCTTCGGCCCACTCACCCCGGTCGAGCGGGACGACCTGACCGACGAGGCCGGGCGGACCCTCGCCCGCATGCGGCCGGGGCTCGCGCACGACGTCCGGTTCGGTGTCGTGCGGCAGCCGGGGCAGTGACTCTGCGCCGACCTGCGCGCCAGGGGGCCGGTGACCTGCGGCAGCGGAGGCACCGGCGCGACCTACGGCAGCAGCCCCGCGCCCCGCGCCGCCACCACCGCCTCCAGGCGGGTGTGCGCGTCGAGTTTCCGCATCGCCGAGCGCAGATAGCCCTTCACCGTCTCCGGCCGCAGCCCCAGCCGCTCCGCCGTCGCGGCGTTCGTCGCGCCTGCCGCCACGCAGCTCAACACGTCCACCTCCCGGGGCGCGAGCGACACCTGATCGCCGCCCTGACAGCCGGTGGGCACCGAGGCGGAGGCCAGGCGGCCGCACACCGCCAGCAGTTCCTCCCGCAGGGCGGGGTCCTCGATCCTCGGCGCCAGCGCTCGTAGCTCCCCGTGGACCTCGCGGACCGTTTCCCACGCCCCCGGGCCCCGCCGCGCCTCGCGCGTGTGCGTCTTCGTGAGGAGCCGCTGCACCTCGTCCCGTACGGCCAGGGCCTGCTCCACGTCGCGCGCTGCGGCCACCGCCGCGTCCAGGACGCGGTCGCCCAGGACCAGTGGCCGGCGCAGCGCCCCGTACAGCAGGCCCCGCACCCTGCGGCCCACCACGACCGGGACGGCGACCACCGACCGCAGGCCCTCCGCCGCGACCGCCGCGTCGTACTCGTGGCTGATGTGCCGCGCCGCCGCGTAGTCGGTCACCGCGCACGGTCGCGACAGCGCCATCGACTTTCCGCCGAGGCCGTGGCCGGCGCGGATGGCGAGCCCGCGCAGCACGCCCGTCGCGGCGCCGTTCAGCTCCCCGATGCGCAGGTGCTGCCGCCGCCCCTCCTGCAGCAGCCCGCCGAACGCGACGGGCAGCCCTGTCGTTCGCCGCAGCCGGAGCAGCGCCGCCCGCAACTCGACCGCTTCGCCCTCTGTCACGCGCCCTTCCTCCCTCCGATGCCCCCGGTGCCGCCCGGGGACGGGGACGACACCCCCGAACGGGGGTAGTGAGACCTGGGTCACCGATTACACGATGGGCACGGCCGGTCCCGCAACGAGGAGGACACATGACGTCTGGCAGCGCGACGGCGAGGTTCCGGGCCGCCCGGGACTTCCTGCTGCAGCACCGGGAGGACTACGCGACCGCGTACGAGGGCTTCACCTGGCCCCGCCTCGAGCACTTCAACTGGGCGCTCGACTGGTTCGACGTCATCGCCGCCGGCAACGACAGGACCGCGCTGCAGATCGTCGAGGAGGACGGACGCAACACCCGGTTCTCGTTCGCGGAGATGTCCGCCCGGTCCGACCAGGCTGCGAACTGGCTCCGCTCCCGGGGCGTGCGGCCCGGCGACCGGATCCTTGTCATGCTCGGCAACCAGGTCGAGCTGTGGGAGACCGCGCTCGCCGCGATGAAGCTGCGCGCGGTGATGATCCCGGCGACGCCGCTGCTGGGCCCGGCCGACCTGCGCGACCGGATCGAGCGGGGCCGGGTGCGTCATGTATTGGTGCGCCCGGAGGACACGGACAAGTTCGACGAGGTCCCCGGCGACTACACACGGATCGTCGTCGGCGGCGAGAGCGCCGGCTGGTTGTCGTACGACGGCGTGTACGCGAGCGGAAGCACCTTCGAGCCCGACGGACCCACCGGCGCCGACGAGACGCTGATGCTGTACTTCACCTCCGGCACGACCGCCCGGCCGAAGCTAGTCGAGCACACCCATGTGTCGTATCCGGTCGGTCACCTGGCGACCATGTTCTGGATCGGTCTCAAGCCGGGAGATGTGCATCTGAACATCTCCTCACCCGGCTGGGCCAAGCACGCCTGGTCCAATCTCTTCGCCCCGTGGAACGCGGAGGCGACGGTCTTCATCCACAACTACACACGCTTCGACGCGAGCCGGCTGATGGCCGAGATGGACCGCGAGAGGATCACCAGCTTCTGTGCGCCGCCGACGGTCTGGCGGATGCTGATCCAGGCCGACCTGAGCCGGCTTCAGCAACCCCCGCGAGAGGTCGTCGCCGCGGGTGAACCGCTCAACCCGGAAGTCATCGAGACCGTCCGCCGCGAGTGGGGCGTCACGATCCGCGACGGGTTCGGCCAGACGGAGACCGCCGTGCAGGTATCCAACAGCCCCGGTCAGCAGCTCAAGCCGGGCTCCATGGGCCGGCCGAGCCCCGGCTACAAGGTCGAACTCCTCGACCCGGCCACGGGCCGGCCGGGCGCCCCCGAGGGCGAGATCGCCATCGACCTGTCCACACAGCCGGTCGGCCTGATGACCGGCTACCACGGGGACGAGGAGCGCACCGCGGAGGCGATGGCGGGGGGCTTCTACCGCACCGGCGACATCGGCTCGCGCGACGACGACGGGTACATCACGTACGTGGGCAGAAGCGACGACGTCTTCAAGGCCAGCGACTACAAGATCAGCCCCTTCGAGCTGGAAAGCGCCCTGCTGGAGCACGAGGCGGTCGCCGAGGCCGCCGTCGTACCGGCGCCGGATCCGCTGCGGCTGGCCGTGCCCAAGGCGTACGTGGTGCTTGCCGAGGGCTGGGATCCGGGGCCGGACACGGCGAAGCTGCTGTTCGAGCACTCGCGTGCGGTCCTCGCCCCGTACAAGCGCATCCGCAGGCTGGAGTTCGCCGAACTGCCGAAGACCGTGTCCGGGAAGATCCGGCGGATCGAACTGCGCGAGCGCACGGCCAAGGGCTCCACCGCCGACTACGTGGAAGGTGACCTGCGATGACACCCTCTTACGCGCACGGCGTGAGCGAGACCCCACTGCTGGGGGACACGATCGGCGCCAACCTGGCGCGCACGGCCGCCGCCCACCCCGAGCGGGAGGCACTGGTCGACGTGGCGGCGGGCACCCGCTGGACGTACGCCGAGTTCGACGCGGCCGTGGACGAACTGGCGCGCGGACTACTCGGCTCGGGGGTCGCGAAGGGCGACCGGGTCGGCATCTGGGCCGTCAACTGTGCGGAATGGGTGCTGGTCCAGTACGCCACCGCGCGCATCGGCGCGATCATGGTGAACATCAACCCGGCGTACCGCGCCCACGAGCTCGAGTACGTGCTGAAGCAGGCCGGGATCTCGCTGCTCGTCGCCTCACAGACCCACAAGACCAGCGACTACCGGGCGATGGTCGACACGGTGCACTCCGAGTGCCCCGGGCTGCGGGCCGTCCATTACATCGGCGACGGCTCCTGGGACCTGCTCCTGGACGCGGCCGAGGCGGTCACCGAGGAACAACTGAGAGCGCGCGAAGCGGAGTTGTCCTGCGACGATCCGGTCAACATCCAGTACACCTCCGGCACCACCGGCTTCCCGAAGGGAGCCACCCTCTCGCACCACAACATCCTCAACAACGGCTACTTCGTCGGCGAAATGATCGCCTACACCGAGCGTGACCGGGTCTGCATCCCCGTGCCCTTCTATCACTGCTTCGGCATGGTCATGGGCAACCTCGCCGCCACCTCGCACGGCGCGTGCATGGTGATCCCGGCGCCGTCCTTCGACCCGGCGGCGACCCTGCGGGCAGTGGAACAGGAGCGCTGCACCTCGCTGTACGGGGTGCCGACGATGTTCATCGCGGAGCTCAACCTGCCAGACTTCCAGTCCTACGACCTAAGTTCGCTGCGCACGGGCATCATGGCGGGTTCGCCGTGCCCGGTCGAGGTGATGAAACGCGTGGTCGCCGAGATGAACATGGCGGAGGTGTCGATCTGCTACGGCATGACGGAGACCTCCCCGGTCTCCACCCAGACCCGGCGCGACGACGATCTGGAGCGCCGCACCGGCACGGTCGGCCGGGTCATGCCCCATGTCGAGGTCAAGGTGGTCGACCCGGTCACCGGCGTGACCCTGCCGCGCGGTGAGGCCGGCGAACTGTGCACACGCGGGTACAGCGTGATGCTCGGCTACTGGGACGAGCCGGAGAAGACGGCGGAATCGATCGACGCGGGCCGCTGGATGCACACGGGCGACCTGGCGGTCATGCGCGAGGACGGCTACGTCCAGATCGTCGGCCGCATCAAGGACATGATCATCCGGGGCGGCGAGAACGTGTACCCGCGGGAGATCGAGGAGTTCCTGTACGCCCACCCCAAGATCGCCGATGTGCAGGTGGTGGGCGTGCCCGACGAACGGTACGGCGAGGAGATCCTCGCGTGCGTGATCCCACGCGACGCGGCGGACGCGCCGACTCTGGAGGAGATCACGGCGTTCTGCCGCGAGCGGCTCGCGCACTACAAGATTCCGCGCCGGATCGAGATCCTCGCGGACTTCCCGATGACGGTGAGCGGCAAGGTCCGCAAGGTGGAACTCCGCCGCCGCTTCGGCGCGGCCTAGCGAGGGCGCGCTGGTGTGCGTGTGCGGCGGGGGCGTTTCGCCCCCGCCCCCGCGGTGAGGGGCGCCCGGCCCCGGGCCCGGGGGGCCACGTGTCCCGCTCCGGGCCCGAGGCGGGCGTACGCGCCCGCTCCCCGGCCGGGGCAGGTCACCCGTGCCTGGCTCCGTCTGCCGTGACCGGTGGGGCGCTCCTTGCGGCGGCGTCTCACGCCGACCGGCGGCATCGGCGCGGCTCCGGGCCGGCGGTGAGGGCACCGTGCCCCCTCCGGGCCTGCTGCCGGTTCCGGGCCTGGTGACCGGCGACGCGCTCCTTGCGGCGTCGGCTCACGCCGACCGGCGACATTCGCCCGGCCCCGGGCCTGCGGTGAGGGGCGCCCGCCCCGGCCCCGGCCCCGGGGCCACGTGTCCCGCTCCGGGCCCGAGGCGAGGGGCATACGCGCCCGCTCCCCGGGCCCGGGGCAGGTCACCCGTGCCCGTTTTCGGGCCTGGTGACCGGCTGGGCACCTCGCCCGTGTCGGCACGGGGCCGCGGCGGGTCACCCACCCCCGCCACCGGAGTCGTGCCGACCGGCGGGGGACCCGTCAGAGCCCGCATGCCGCTCCCGCGCTGCCGGAGGATGCCGTGTTCTCGGTGAAGCCCGTGTCCCGGCCGCCGCCGGTGAGGAGGCCGCCGCCACGGGCGAAGTGGGGGAGGTGCAGCAGCAGCGCCGCGTCGCCGTGGAGCGCCACCGACAGCAGAACGCGCGGTCCGGCGGTGCGGCGCGCCTCGAGCGGGTGGGTGCCGCGGAGGGACACGAGGAGCCGCCGCCCCGCGGGCGTCTGCCGGGGAACGCACCACAGCGCCGCCGCCGCGGCGACGGGGACCGAGCACAGGGCCAGCTGGGCGAGCGTGTTCGGCGCGGTGATCGGCGTGGCCAGCAGTCCTGCGACGATCGTGACGGGGACGGCACACAGCAGGAGCCGCGCGGCTCGCCACCTGCCGGCGGGCCGCAGCAGTCCTGCCTCGGCGGACCGCACGCGCAGTGCGTCGAGGGCTCGGCGCACCCGGGGCACCGCGACCAGGGGCCGCAGGCCGAGGGGGCGGCGGAGCGAGACGTGGACGGCGAGCTGCAACGGATCCCGTATCGCGGTGGCCCAGCCGTCGGTCCGTACGGTGCCCTTCCGGCCGTTGGTGACCACGCCGCGTTGCTGCAGAGCGACGAGGGCGACCGTCACCGCGGCACGGTGCCCGCCGCGGAGGAGGGCCACGATCTGCGGATCGACGGTGTCGTGGGGCGAGGGCGGGCCGGGCCGCAGGAGCAGGGCCGCGGCGGCGAGCAGTGCCCCCGCAGCGCCGATGAACCACCACATTTCGACGGGCATCGCGCCCACCTCCCCCGAGGCCGTGTCTGCGGCTGTGCGGGGAATATGCCCGTGCCAGAGGTAGGCCGAAGCCTGAAAGAAGCTGATTCAGAGCTTTCTTTGAGCTTCGGTCCGGTTCGCGGCGTTACGTGCCCGTGGAAAGCAGTTCGTCCGCCGGGGCGTTGACGGGTTGGGGGCAGCCGGTGAGGTCCATGACGAAGAGCGGGATGCCGAGCTGGTCCGCTCGGGCCCTGGCGTCGTCCGCGTAGCCCGCGAGGGAGAAGAGGACGCTCGTCGACGAGGAACTCAGCCCGTTCAGCCACAGGCATTCGATGGCGCGCAGCCCGGTGGGCCTAGTGGTGGGGTCGACCTGGGCGACCACGTCGGGGCCTCTGAGGTCTATGCCGGAAACGGGCCTGACCTCCGGCTGGATCACGTCGCGGAAGCCGAGCCACTTCAGATAGAGGGCGGCCGCGGTGACGGCGTCGCGGGCGGTGCGGATCGTGACGGGCCGGAACGAGGGGCGGGAGGCGACGGCCGTGCGCGGCAGCGGTATGTGCGAGGGTCGCCGGGAGGAACATGCCCGTTCCGGCGGACCGGGTGGAGTGGGCGTGCTGACCGGCCGGACCGGTATGCGCAGCACCGTGCCGCAGGGGCAGCCGAGCTCGGGCTGCGGCCACTGGTCCTTGCGCTGGCACTCGGCGCAGCGGACGGTGACCCAGTCGTCGGTCCAGGTGCGGTGCGTGATCGGCTCTGGTCGGGCGGCCCGCAGCAGCGGGGGAGCGACCGGGGCGCCGCACGCGCACGGGTACACGGGCGCCGCGTACAGATGGTCGCGTCGGCAGACCGGGCAGCGCACCGGCATGCTCTCGCTCATCGCGGCCCCCTCTTTCCTTCCCGCGGCCTGACTGCGGTCCATCGTCCATCACTGACGGGGACTTGGCGAGCTACTTCGCGCACTCCGCCGCTCTGCGGCCCCGGTGTCCCGGTGCGGCCGTCCCTTGACGTCGCACGGACCGCGTCCTACATTGCTTCCGTATAGCAAAAACGAACTTCCACAATACGGAATTAACGCTCTCAGGTGGCGCGACAGAGCCCGTTCCGACCAGATCCGACAGGCCGAAGCAGGAGCACCCCATGCCTCGAATGACCGCCGCCCGTGCGGCAGTTGAGATCCTCAAGCGTGAAGGCGTCACCCACGCGTTCGGTGTGCCGGGCGCAGCGATCAACCCGTTCTACAAAGCCCTCCAGGCGGGGGGCGGGATCGACCACACCCTCGCCCGCCACGTCGAGGGCGCGTCCCACATGGCCGAGGGCTACACCCGGACCAACCCGGGCAACATCGGCGTCTGCATCGGCACCTCCGGCCCCGCCGGTACGGACATGATCACCGGCCTGTACTCGGCGATCGGTGACTCGATCCCGATCCTGTGCATCACCGGCCAGGCCCCCACCTCCGTGATCCACAAGGAGGACTTCCAGGCCGTCGACATCGCGTCGATCGCCAAGCCGGTCACCAAGGCCGCGACGACGGTCCTCGAGGCCGCCCAGGTCCCCGGTGTGTTCCAGCAGGCCTTCCACCTGATGCGCTCGGGCCGTCCCGGGCCGGTCCTCATCGACCTGCCGATCGACGTCCAGCTCACCGAGATCGACTTCGACCCGGAGACGTACGAGCCGCTGCCGGTCTACAAGCCGTCCGCGACCCGCGCCCAGATCGAGAAGGCGATCGCCTTCCTCCTCGAGTCCGAGCGCCCGCTGATCGTCGCCGGCGGCGGCATCATCAACGCCGACGCCTCCGACCTGCTCGTCGAGTTCGCCGAGATCACCGGCACCCCCGTCATCCCGACCCTGATGGGCTGGGGCACCATCCCGGACGACCACGAGCTCAACGCGGGCATGGTCGGGCTCCAGACCTCGCACCGTTACGGCAACGCGAACTTCCTCGAGTCCGACTTCGTCCTCGGCATAGGCAACCGCTGGGCCAACCGCCACACGGGCTACAAGCTGGACGTCTACACCAAGGGCCGCACGTTCGTCCACGTCGACATCGAGCCCACTCAGATCGGCAAGATCTTCGCCCCCGACTACGGCATCGCGTCCGACGCCAAGGTCGCGCTCGAGCTCTTCGTCGAGGTCGCCAAGGAGCTCAAAGCCGCGGGCAGGCTGCCCGACCGCGGCGCGTGGGTCGCCGCCACGCAGGACCGCAAGGCGACGCTCCAGCGCCGTACGCACTTCGACAATGTGCCGCTCAAGCCGCAGCGCGTGTACGAGGAGATGAACCGCGCCTTCGGCCCGGAGACGCGTTACGTCACCACGATCGGTCTCTCCCAGATCGCCGGTGCGCAGATGCTGCACGTCTACAAGCCGCGCCACTGGATCAACTGCGGCCAGGCGGGCCCGCTCGGCTGGACCATCCCGGCCGCGCTGGGTGTCGCCACCGCCGACCCCGAGGCGCAGGTCGTCGCCCTGTCCGGCGACTACGACTTCCAGTTCATGCTGGAGGAGCTGGCGGTCGGCGCGCAGCACCGCATTCCGTACGTCCACGTCCTCGTGAACAACTCCTACCTGGGTCTGATCCGCCAGGCGCAGATCGGCCTGGACATCAACTTCCAGGTCAATCTGGAGTTCGAGAACATCAACTCCCCCGAGCTGGGCGTCTACGGCGTCGACCACGTCAAGGTCGTCGAGGGCCTCGGCTGCAAGGCGATCCGGGTCACCGAGCCCGACCAGCTGCTGCCGGCCTTCGAGGAGGCGAAGAAGCTCGCCGCCGAGTACCGGGTGCCGGTCGTCGTCGAGGCGATCCTGGAGCGCGTCACGAACATCGCGATGAGCAAGACGGCAGACATCAGTGACGTGACCGAGTTCGAAGAGCTCGCCACGGAGCCGGGGCACGCCCCGACGGCGATCAAGCCGCTGAAGGTCTGACCTCCGCCCCCGCTCCGACGGACGCCCGGTCTGCGCCGCAGACCGGGCGTTTGTCGTGCCCCGAGTACACGTCCGCGGTTCAGTCCGCCGGTGTCGTCAGCTCCACCTCGAGCACCTGGTCCGAACCGTCGGGCTTGCCGCCGTTGCGGTCGGTGTTCGTCGTGGACACCCACAGGACGTTCTTGCCGGGAACCTTCTCGACGGTGCGCAGCCGGCCGTACGTGCCCTTGAAGTACGCCACCGGGGTGCCCGCCTCCGTGCCGTCGACGGGGATGCGCCACAGCCGCCTGCCGCGCATCGCGGCCATGTACAGATTGCCGTCGGCGTAGGCGAGTCCGCTCGGCGACGCTTCCGCGACCGGCCAGTGCGCCTTGGGGCCGGTCATCCCCTCGGTGTCGCATGGCCCTTCGCAGGTGGGCCATCCGTAGTTCTTGCCGGGTTCGATGAGATTCAGCTCGTCGCTGGTGTCCGCGCCGATCTCGGACGCCCACAGGCGGCCCTGCGCGTCCCATGCCAGGCCCTCGGGGTTGCGGTGGCCCAGCGAGTAGACGTGGGTGCCGAAGGGGTTGCCGGGCGCGGGCTCGCCCTCGGCTGTCATCCGCAGGATCTTCCCGTTGAGGGAGTCCTTGTCCTGAGCGAGTGGCCGCTGGTTGCTGTCCCCCGTCGCGGCGTACAGGTAGCCGTCGGGGCCGAACTTCAGACGTCCGCCGTTGTGGATGCGGTTCTTCCTGATCCCGGTGAGCAGCGTGGTGTACCCGCCCAGAGTGGAACCGTCGTACGTCATCCGCGCGACCCGGTTGTCCGTCCCGGTCGTGTGCAGGATGTAGAGGTAGTGGTCCTCGTCCCAGTTCGGTGACACCGCGATGCCCAGCACGCCGTCCTCGGCCCCGGTGGTCGCCGAGTCGGGGACGCTGCCCACGAGTGTCTTCGCTCCGTCCTGAGTGAGCTTGAAGATCTTGAACGTCTCGCGTTCGCTGATCAGCGCGGATCCGTCCGGCAGCCAGCTCAGCCCCCACGGCGTGGTCCACTCGGTGGAAACCGTCCGAACGTCGCCCGGCTCCGTCTGCACACGGCTGCCGGCCGGGTGTCCACCGTGGGGTGCGGACGGGCCGGCGACGCCGGGGCCGGCGAAGCCCACCAAGAGGCCCGCGACCGTGACCGCGAGGGTGCTCACCGATCGGAGCGACGGTTTTCTCGCAGGGTTCCGGCGAGTCGGAAGAGTGGACACGGGCATCCTCCAGGAAGGCTCGGCGATGATCACCGGGAGCGTAGGCCCGCGCCATGTGACGGGGCGTCAGACCGCTCCGGCGGGTCACCCGGTCGGCCCGCCCCCGGTTGCCCTACATCAGGTGCCTGCCGATGCTGCGGTGGGGGACGCCACCGTCATCCGAAAGGCAGGACAACCCATGACGGCCACACCCGAGGACATGACGACCGGCCCCGAGCGGGCAACGCGCGGCGAAGCCACCACGTACATCGAGGAAGAGGCCTGGCGCCGGCCCGAGTACGTGGTCGTGGAGACCGCACTCGAAGTCACTGCCTACTCCCTGGCCACCCGCTAGCGTCGCCAAGGACATGCTGCTCAAGGTGCTGGGCACCGCAGCAGGCGGCGGCGTACCGCAGTGGAACTGTGCCTGCCGGGAATGCGCGGGCGCACGGACGCACCCCCGGCGACGCCGCCGCCACGCCGCACTCGCCGTGGAGGCGGCCGAGGGCCGCTGGTATCTGGTCAACGCGACACCGGACATCGGCGACCAGATCGAGGACTGTCCCGAACTGCACCCCGGCCCCGGCCGGCGCCGCACACCGGTGGCCGGAGTGGTGCTGACCGATGCAGAGCTCGACCACACGCTCGGCATCGCCCGGCTGCGGGAAGCCGAACGACTGGAGGTGGTCGCGACCGCCGCCGTACGCGGAGCGCTGCAAGGCCGCCGGCAACTGGACTCCCTCCTCGCCCCCTACACCGAACTGACCTGGCGCGACCTCCCGACAAAGGGCCGGGCCCAGCCACTCGCCACGGGCTCCGCGATTCACATCAGCGCCGTTCCCCTCACCGCCAAACGACCCCGCTACGCCGCGGCGGACCCGGCAGGAACCGACGACCCGTGCGACTGGGTGACGGCCCTGAGGCTCACCGACCGCGCCACCGGCCGGACCGCCGTCTACGCACCCGCGCTCGGCGCGTGGCCGCAGGCGCTGGAGGAGGCCGTCGCCGAGGCGGACTGCGTCCTCCTCGACGGCACCTTCTGGGACGACGACGAGCCCCGGCGCGCGAACTTCTCGACCCGCGGCGCGACGGCCATGGGCCATCTGCCGATCGACGGGCCGAAGGGCACGGCACGGCGACTCGCCTCCCTGCCCGCGCGCCGCCTGTACACGCACCTCAACAACACCAACCCGCTGATCGACCCCGCCGCGCCCCAGCACAAGGCCTTGGCCCGGCTGGGCATCGAAGTGGCCGCCGACGGAATGGAGATCGTGCTGTGACCGTCGTGGAAGTGGAGACGGAACGGCCCTGGAGCCGTTCGGAGTTCGAGGAGCGGCTGCGGGCAGTGGCCGAGCAGCGCTACCACGACCGCCATCCCTTCAACGTGCGCATGCACGAGGGAACGCTGAGCCCCGCCGAAGTACGGCGCTGGATCACCAACCGCTTCCATTACCAGCAGCACATCCCGGTCAAGGACGCACTGATCACCGCGAAGCTGGGGACGCCGGAACTGCGGCGCATGTGGATCCGCCGCATAGAGGATCACGACGGACGCGAGGGCGACGAAGGCGGCATCGAGAGGTGGCTGCGGCTCGGCGAGGCGGCCGGTCTGGACCGGGCGGGTCTGCTGTCCGGCAACGGCGTGCTGGCCGGGGTCCGCCTCGCGGTCGAGGGCTACGTCAACTTCTGCCGGCTGCGGTCGGCGCCGGAAGCCGTCGCCGCCTCGCTCACCGAACTGTCCGCGCCGGACCTCATGCGGCGCCGCGTCGATGCCTTCGAACGGCACTACCCGTGGATCGACGCCGAGGGGCTCGCCTACTTCCGGACGCGCGTCAGCCAGGGCCGGCGGGACAGCGGCGAGGCGATGGACCTGGTGCTGCGCTGGGCGTCTGACCGGGCCGGGCAGGAGCGGGCCGTCGCGGCACTCGCGTTCAAATGTGACGTGCTCTGGACGCTGCTCGACGCCGTGGACCACGCGGGTGCGGAGGATCTGCGATGACGGCAGCCCCGGCCCAGCAGGGAGAGCCGCGCTGGTGCCCGGTACTCGCCCCTGCCGTCGTGCTGCGACACGACCGGGTGCGCGGCACCGACCTGCTGGTGATGCCCGAACGTGTGGTGGTGCTCCAAGGGCGCGCCGGCGACATACTGCGGCTGTGCGACGGCGGGCGCGAGGTCCGTGGGATCGTCGACGTCCTGCAAAACCGCTTCCCCGAAGGGCCGGTGGCCACCGACGTTCCCGCGTTCCTGCGGCGGCTGCGTGACGAGGGCTGGCTGCGGTGACCGGTGTGCCGCCCCCGTGGGCCCTGCTCGCCGAGCTGACCCACGCCTGCCCGCTGCGCTGCCCGTACTGCTCCAATCCGCTGGAGCTGACCAGACGATCCCGTGAACTGTCGACGGTCCAGTGGCAGGACGTCATGCGGCAGGCGGGGGACCTGGGAGTCGTGCAGACACACCTGTCCGGCGGGGAGCCGCTGCTGCGACCCGATCTGGAGGTGATCGTCCGCGCCGCGGAGGCGGCCGGCATCCACACCCAGCTGGTCACCAGCGGGCTGGGCCTCGACGAGGCGCGGTTGGCGGCACTCGTGGAAGCGGGGCTGCGCAGCGTCCAGCTGTCCGTCCAGCACGCCGACCCTGCGGCCTCCGAACGTATCGCGGGGCGCCGCTCGTTCGAGGCGAAGGAACGGGCCGCGGCGCTGGTGCGGGCGGCAGGACTGCCGCTCGGCGTCAACGTCGTTCTTCACCGCGACAACCTCGATGCCATCGACGCCGTCGTGGAACTGGCGCTGTCCTGGGGCGCGGACCGTATCGAACTGGCCAACACCCAGTTCTACGGCTGGGCCCTGCGCAACCGGGCGGCGCTCATGCCGAGTCGTGCCCAGCTGACTCGCGCCTCGGAGGCGGTGCGGCGGTGGCGTGAGCGACTGGACGGGCGCACCGCGCTGGTATGGGTCGTTCCCGACCACGTCGAGGGTGTCGCGAAGCCGTGCATGGGGGGCTGGGGCGCCGTATCTCTCACCGTCACGCCCGACGGGACCGTGCTGCCCTGCCCGGCGGCGGCGACGCTGCCCGGCCTCGACCCTCCGCATGTCGGCGACCGGTCCCTCGCCTGGATCTGGGAACACTCCACCGCCTTCAACCGGTACCGGGGCACGAATTGGATGGGTGAACCGTGTCGCGCCTGTCCGCGGCGCGACGAGGACTTCGGCGGCTGCCGTTGTCAGGCGTACGCGATCACCGGCGATGCCGCCCGCACCGACCCCGCCTGCCGGCTGTCACCGGACCACGGGCTCATCCAGGCCGCCGCCCTGGCCGACGGGGAAGCCGCAGGCCTCGTGTACCGGGGGCCAGGATCGCTGCGCGGCCGATCGGGGCCGGAGGCGGAAAGGACCAGGGCCTGACCTCTGTGCGAAGGTCAGGCCCTGATCGTCGAACGCGGAGTACGGGACCGTACCGACTCCGCGCCCGGGCTGTGCAGTTGATACCGCCCGACGGTGCGAGGCTGGCGCGACAGGACGTTCGCGCCGCCGGGCGGGGTCTTGGTGGGGTCGCCCGGAAGGAATCCGGTGACCGGAAGGGGACCGCGGCGGGACGATTGGCTGTGCCGGGCCCGTACTTCAGGTCTGAACGGAACCGGAACGCCTTCACCACCGCACTGGCATCGCACGACCGCCGCGGTCCTCACTTCCGCCCGCCCGGAGGACCACCCCTCATCCGGGTCCGCCGAGCGGGCGCACGCCCCGGGGCCGACGTTCCGTCAGCCCCCGGGCGCAGCCTTGTCTCAGTCCTCGCGCAGGGCGCGGACCGCCTCCTCCACGCGCTTGCCGTACTCGGGGTCGGCGGAGTGGAAGTGGGCCAGGTTCTTCTCGATCACGTCGTCGCGCGTGACCTGGGACAGGCCGCCCGCGATGTTCGCGATCAGTCGGCCCTTCTCGTCCTCCGACATCAGGCGGTACAGCTCACCGGCCTGGAAGAAGTCGTCGTCCTTGACGTGGGCCGGCGCGGGATGGGTGCCGACCCAGCCGGTGACGGCGAGCGGCGCGGAGAGCGCGGCGTCGGTCTGGGCGGGACCCGAGTGGGAGTTGGGCTCGTAGTTCTTGTCGTGGCGCGAGCCGTTGCGGGTGGCCATCAGGCCGTCCCGGCCGTAGTTGTCGGCAGCGCCCCCACGAACGGCCTTCGGCGCGTTCACCGGCAGCTGGGTGTGGTTCACGCCGAGACGGTAGCGGTGGGCGTCGGCGTAGGCGAACAGGCGGCCCTGAAGCATCTTGTCCGGCGACGGGCCGATGCCCGGGACGAAGTTGTTCGGGGAGAACGCGGCCTGCTCGACCTCGGCGAACACGTTGTCCGGGTTGCGGTCCAGCACCAGTCGGCCGACCCGCTGGAGCGGGTAGTCCTCGTGCGGCCACACCTTGGTGAGGTCGAACGGGTTGAAGCGGTAGTCGGCCGCTTCCGCCGCGGGCATGATCTGGACGTACAGGGTCCAGGACGGGTTCACGCCGCGCTCGATGGCCTGCAGCAGGTCCGTCTGGTGCGAGTTGGCGTCCTGGCCGACCAGTTCCGCGGCCTGCTCGGACGACAGGGAGCGCACACCCTGGTTCGTCTTGAAGTGGTACTTCACGAAGAAGGCCTCGCCCGCCTCGTTGGTCCACTGGTAGGTGTGGGAGCCGTAGCCGTTCATGTGCCGGTACGAGGCCGGGATGCCGCGGTCGCCCATCAGCCAGGTGATCTGGTGCGTAGCCTCGGGGGCGTGCGCCCAGAAGTCCCAGACGTTGTCCGGCTCCTGCTTGCCCGTGAACGGGTCGCGCTTCTGGGAGTGGATGAAGTCGGGGAACTTGATGGGGTCCTTGATGAAGAACACCGGGGTGTTGTTGCCGACGAGGTCGTAGTTGCCCTCTTCGGTGTAGAACTTCACCGCGAAGCCGCGGGGGTCGCGGACCGCGTCCGCGCCGCCGAGCGAGTCGGCGACGGTGGAGAAGCGCAGGAACGTCTCGGTCCGCCTGCCGACCTCGGAGAGGAAGTCGGCCTTGGTGTACCCGGTGACGTCGTCGGTCACTTCGAAGTACCCGTACGCGCCGGAGCCACGGGCGTGCACGACGCGCTCCGGGATGCGCTCACGGTTGAAGCGCGCGAGCTTCTCCAGCAGGTGCTGGTCCTGAAGGAGGATGGGGCCACCGACGCCGGCGGTGGCGGAGTTCTGATTGTCGGCGACGGGGGCGCCGGACTCGGTCGTAAGCACGCGCTTCGACATCGTGACCTTCCGTACGGGAGCTGCACTGGGTGACGGTTCGTGGAGCGTAAATACGAGCCGAACGAAACGTCAACAGTTTGTTGAAAATGAAGAGTGGTGTTCCGGCCGGTGCCGGTGCCTGGGCGCGACAGGACAGGTGTCAGCACCGGCACCGACCGGGGTCTATGGGGTCGTGGTCAGCCTGGGCAGGTTGCTGCCCGGTGGGGGCCGGCCACGAGGTGGGCGGCTCGGCGTGGGCCGGTCATGGCCCGGGGTGGACCGGGACCCGTCAGACCTGCCCGCCCGAGAGACGCTCGACCGAGCGCAGCAGCGCCGAGTGGTCCAGGCCGCCGTCGCCCTGAGCGCGCAGCGAGGCGACCAGCTGGGCGACGACCGCGCCGACGGGCAGCGCGGCGCCGACGTTGCGGGCGGCATCGGTGACGATGCCCATGTCCTTGTGGTGCAGGTCGATCCGGAAGCCGGGCTTGAAGTCCCGGTTCAGGAAGTTGTCCTTCTTGCGGGTCAGTACGGTCGAGCCGGCCAGACCGCCGTTGAGGACGTCGAGCGCGGCGTGAAGGTTCACGCCGGACTTCTCCAGGAAGACCACGGCCTCCGCGCACGCCTGGATGTTGACCGCGACGATCAGCTGGTTGGCGGCCTTGACCGTCTGGCCGGAGCCGTGCGGGCCGCAGAGCACGATGGTCTTGCCGAGGGCCTCGAGGATCGGCTTCGCGGTGTCGAAGTCCGCCTGCTCGCCACCGACCATGATCGAGAGCACGGCCTCGATCGCGCCGGCCTCGCCGCCGGACACGGGAGCGTCGAGCACGCGGATGCCCTTGTCGGCGGCGTTCTTCGCCAGGTCGACGGAGGTCTGCGGGGTGATCGACGACATGTCGATCAGCAGCGCGCCCTGCTTGGCGTTCTCGAGGATGCCGTCGGGGCCGTAGGCGATGGCCTCGACCTGCGGGGAGGCGGGGACCATGGTGATGACGACGTCGGCGTCCTTGACGGCCTCCGCGATCGAGCCGGCCGCGGTGCCGCCGGCGGCGGCGAGGCGGTCCAGCTTGTCCTGCTCCAGGGTGAAGCCGGTGACGGAGTAGCCGGCCTTCAGCAGGTTCTCGGACATGGGGGAACCCATGATGCCGAGTCCGATCCACGCGACCTTGGGGAGAGTGCTCATGGTGAGGGTGCCTTCCTAAAAGCTTTGGTGCGTCAGCTGGTCAGGGGATCGACCGGTCAGCGGGCCGCGCGGGCCTCGGCCGGCAGCCAGTCGAAGGAGTCCGCGCTCGGGCGGTCGCCGGCCTTGTACTCCAGGCCGACCCAGCCCTCGTAACCGGCCTTCTTCAGCTCGTCGAGGAGCTGCTCCAGTGCGAGCGAGCCGGTGCCCGGCGCGCCGCGGCCCGGGTTGTCGGCGATCTGGACGTGACCGGTCTTGTCGGCGTATGCCTCGATGACCCGGGAGACGTCCTCGCCGTTCATGGACAGGTGGTAGATGTCCAGGAGGAACTTGGCGTTGCCGAGGCCGGTCGCCGCGTTGACCTTGTCGACGACCTCGATCGCGGCAGGGGCGCTCACCAGCGGGTAGAGCGGCGACTCCGGCTTGTTCAGGGTCTCGACCAGCAGGATCGCGCCGACGCGGTCGGCCGCGCGGGCCGCGAGCACCAGGTTCTCGAGGGCGAGGGTGTCCTGGATCTGCGGGGCCACGCCGTCCACGCGGTTGCCGTAGAGGGCGTTGAGCGCCTTGCAGCCCACGGACGCGGCGAAGTCGGCCGCCACCTCGATGTTGTCGCGGAAGCGGTCGGACTCCGCGCCCGGCACGGAGAGCGCGCCGCGGTCGGGGCCGGGCAGCTGCCCGGCGTAGAAGTTCAGGCCCACCAGCTGGGTGCCGGCGTCGTCGAGCGCCTTCTTGAGCGCGTCGAGCTCCGCCTGCGGCGGGGTGGGGGTCTCGATCCACGGCCACCACAGCTCGACCGCGGTGAAGCCGGCCGCGGCGGCGGCCGCCGGGCGCTCCAGCAGCGGGAGTTCCGCGAAGAGGATCGAGAGGTTCACGTCGAAGCGGTGGTCGCTGTATCCCATGGGGTGTGCGCCCCTTCCGTATTGCGGAAGTCTCTTTCTGTCTGACGGAATAATCGCATGGGCGGGGTGAGGGCTGTCAAGAGCGGCCACAAAAAAGCGCCCCCCGAGCGGGCCGGCGAAAGGCGGGTGGGGCCTTTCGTCGTCCCAGCTCGGGGGGCGTGCGGGGGGATCGGGGGGGTCCCCCCGCGCCTCGGGGTGGTCCCTCAGAGCGCGTCGACGGCGCTCACCTTCCAGCCGCCGGACGTACGCGTCATCGTCATCCGGACCCGGTTCAGGTCGACCCGCGAACCGGTGACCTGCGTACTGGTGGTGACCTGGTTGACGAACAGCAGCACCACGGCCCGGTCGGGGGACACGGACACCACCGAAGCGGCGGGCGCACCACCGTTCGGGGGTGCGACCACGCTCGCCTTGACGACGCCGCGGTACTTCTTCGCGGTGGGCCCCACCACCTTGCTCGTGGTCCTGGCGTACTCCTCCTCGAAGGCACCGGTCAGATGGCCGCGGGCCGCGGCGAAGTCCTTGGCAAGACTGCGGTGGTCGTACGACAGCACCACCGGCGCCGCCTTTTGCGCCGCCGCGACCGCCTGCGCCCGGGCCGCGTCGGTGTGCCGCCCCTCGGCGTACTCGCGCCCCAGCACGCCCAGCGCGGTCAGGCCGAGAACCAACAGGACGGCGAGGAAGGCGCAGAGCCGCACCCGGCGCCGGCGACGATCCGGCAGGAGCGCCGCAACCTCCTCCGCCAGCACGACAGGCCCCACATGCTGGTTCTCGTCCCGGCGGGCCTGTGACGCGTCGTCGGGGGCCTCGAGCCGCCGGGGAGCCGGGCCGTGCGGCGTGTCGAGCACGGCGGAACCGCCCGGGCCCGGCCGGACGCGGTCCGACCGCTTGGCGGCCGCACGCGCGGCCGCCGACATGGCGCGGCGGCCTGGAGAAGTGGAGCCACGGCCCCGGATGGTCGGGTTCGCCACGATCTTGCTCCTCACTGCTGCTGGTACGGGTGTGCGCTCGGGTGTGCCGCCCGCCGGGTCAGCCGACGAACTCGACATCGGATGTCAGCCAACGGCCCTTCTCGAGCACGAGGTCGAGTTGCAGCCGGTAGGTGCGGGACTGCCCCTTTGGCGCGGCCTTGTTCGTCACCTTGCTGTCGGCGACGACCAGCACCCGTGCCGAGCGCTCGTCGGCCCGCGCTATGCCCGCCTCGAGCACCTGCCCCTCGGAGACGGACCTGTTGGCGGCGACCAGCCTGGTCAACTCGCCGGTCTGCGCGGCGAACTGCCTCTTGAAGTCTCCGGTCGCGCCCTTCAGCACGTTCGAGCTGTCCCTGTCGTAGTGCCGGTAGTCCAGCGACGTGAAGTTCAGTGCGGACTGCCGGGCGGCAGCCAGGATGTCCTGGTGGCGACGGACCTCCGCCCGCTGTTCGTACACCTGGAGACACAGCAGGCCGCCGAGTGCCGTCACGGCGACGGCCGCCACGGCCAGCGTCACAGCCACTGCCCTGCCGCGCCCCGCCGCGGTGGCGAGCCCGCCGCCGAGCCGCCGCAGCAGAATTGCCGGGCGGGTGAGGACACCACCCGCGCTCATGCCATCGGTCCCACGAGCAGCCATTGCCACGAGTCCTTTCCGAACGTGCTCTGTTCTCCGCCCGTCGAGCCGATCTCGAGGAGCGTGCCGCCCGGCCCGGCGAGGGTGCCTGTCTCCGGGTCGTACGGGGTGACGTGTGCCGCCTGCCGCGCGCCGCCGGACCCCTTGGGGCCCGGCGCGTTCTGGGCGCCACGCACGGACGTACCGCTGCCACGCGGCTCGGTGCAGCGCGCCGCGCTGTTGGCGGGCCGCTCCGAGGTGTCCGCGGGGTCGCGCCGCTGGGTGCCGTAACCCGCGCGGCACGGCGGCGGGTCGTCGGCGTTCACGACCATGCCGAAGTGGGTCGTGCCGTCGCCGGGGATCACGGTGTAGCTGCCGGCGACGATCACCGGGAACGTCACCAGCGCCTGCTCCACACCGGGCAGGCGGGCCACGGTGACCTGGCCCCCGCTGATCAGATTGGAGAGCAGCACCGGCAGATGCGTCTCGTTGGACTTCAGCAGCGAGTCGACCTCCTGCGCCGCCGGGGCGGTGTTGCCGACCAGCCGCCTCAGATCACCGTCGCGGGCCTTCAGTTCGGCGGTCAGCGCGGCCAGGTCGCGGGAGAACGACTTGATCGCCGATCCCTTGTCGCTCTGGGTCTTCAGCACCACCCGCGAGTCCTCGATGAGCGAGGTCGTCTCGGGAAGGTGCTCGGAGGCCGACTCGACCAGCAGGTTGCCGGAGTCCACCAGCCTGCTCAGATGCGGCCCGGTGCCGGCGAACGCTTTGCCGAGCTCGTCGACCGTGACCCGCAGATCGTCCTTGCCGACCGAGTCGACCAGCCGGTCGAGGCTGAGGACGAGCGCCGTCGTGGGCAGCGGGGCCCTGGTGTCGACGCGCGGGATCCTGCTGCCCTCGTGCAGATACGGGCCGCCGGAGCGGCGCGGCTGGAGGTCGACGTACTGCTCGCCGACCGCGGAACGGTTCGCCACCACGGCCAGTGTGTCCGCCGGAATCCGGGTCCCGTCCTCGATGTCCAGCGCCACGAAGACGCCGTCCGTGCCGGCGAGCCGCAGCTCACCGACCCGGCCCACCGGAACGCCACGGTAGGTGACCTCGGCGCCCTGAAAGATGCCCCCGGAGTCGGCGAAGTCGGCCCGCACGGTGTACCCGCGGTCCAGCAGGCTGTCCACCAGGCCGGTGTAGCGGGCGCCGACGTACGAGCACCCCACCGCGGTGACCGCGGCGAAGGCGATCAGCTGGGCCCTGACCGTACGTGTGATCACGGCTGCATTCCCTTCAGCATCAGCTCGGCCAGTGACAGGTCGATCCCCGCGGGCAGCCGGCGTCCGTCGCCGTCCCTGTAGGCGACCTGGCTGCCGGCGCACACCGGCGGGCACAGGGGTCCGTCGCCGCCGGGGGGCGGGGGAGCGCCCGGCGTCGGCGCGCCGGGAACCGAAGGGGGCGCGGTCGGCAGCGGCGCTTGTGGCAGGCCGGGCACCTCGGGCAGGTCGGGCGTGCCGGGAACCTCCGGCAGCTCGGGCTGTCGCGGGGTGCCGGGCTTCTTCGGTTCCTCCGCGAGGTTGCCGTAGATGCTCGCGAGGTCCAGATCCGCGGTGATCTTGAGGTTGACGTAGTCGCCCTTGATCGCGCCGGTCACGTTCCGGGGGAACGGATAGGTCGTCAGGAGCTCCAGCGAGTTGGGGAGATCGCTGCCGGCCTTGTTCAGCTGCTCCAGGATCGGCTGCAGGCTCTTGAGGTTGGCCACCGTGTCCGCACGGGAGGTGGTGATCACCTTGGTGCCCGTCTTCCCGAGATCCGAGAGCGAGGTCAGCATCGCCGTCAGATTGCGGCGCTGGTCGGCCAGGACCTTCAGCGCGCCGGGCACCGTGTCCACGGCCTGAGCGATCGTCTTCTCCTCCGTGGCCAGCCGCTTCGCCAGCCGGTCGATGCCCTTGAGCGCCCGGACGATCTCCTTGCGCTGCTTGTCGAGCCCGCCGATGAACGTGTCCAGCTCGCCGAGCAGGTCCTTGACCCGGTTCTCCCGGCCCTCCAGCGCCTTGTTCAACTCCACGGTGATCGTCTTGAGCTGAGCCACGCCACCACCGTTGAGCAGCGCCGACAGGGCGGAGAGCACCTCCTCGATCTCGGGGTTGCGCCCGGTGCGCGACAGCGGGATCCGTGCGCCGTCGGTGAGCCGTCCGCGGGCCGCGCCGTCCGACGGCGCCATCAGCGCCACGTACTTCTCGCCGAGCATGCTGGTCTGCCGCAGCTCCGCGACCGCGTTGCCCGGCAGCTTCACGTCGTCCCCGATCCGCAGCCGTACCCGGGCGTGCCAGCCGACCAGCTCCACCTTCTCGACCGCGCCCACGGTGACGTTGTTGACCTTCACAGCCGACTGCGGGACGAGGTCGAGGACGTCCCTGAAGTCGGCCGTCACGTGGTAGGCGTTGCCGTCGGCGGCCGCGCCGCCCGGCAGGCTCACGTCGTACAGGCCGTTGAAGTCGCAGCCGGTGAGCATCATGGAGCTCATGGCGGTCGCCAGGGCCACGGCCCTGCGCGTGCGGGGTGCACTCATGCGCGTGCCTCCAGGATTCCGCCGAGCGTCCGGTCGACCTGGCCGGTGCCCGACAGGGGTGCCGCGCCCGGCACCTTGGGCAGCGCGTCGAACAGCTTCCGCAGTTCCGCGCAGTCGGGGTTCTTGCCCCCGGCGTCGCCGGTGGTCTTCAGCAGCGAACAGAGCAGCGTCGCCGGGTCCTGCGGACGGTCGGGGTTGTTACGGGTGTCGAGGGTGCCGGACGAGGGGTTGTAGGCGTTCTGGAGGTTCGACAGGCCGGTGGGCGCGACCTCCAGCAGCTCCGCCAGCGCCGCCCGCTGGGTGACCAGCACCTTGGTGACCTTGCTGAGCCCTCTCACGTCCTCGGTCAGCGCCTTCTTGTTGTTCTTCACGAACTTCGAAACGTCCCCGAGCGCCACCCCCAGGTGCTTGAGTGCCGCCGCGAGGTCCTTGCGTTCCCCGGCGAGCTGATCGGCGACCGCGGCGAGACTGTCGTTGAACGACCGCACGCTCTTGTCGTCGGCGGCGAGCGCCGCGGTGAACACCTGCAGATTGCGCACGGTGCCGAACAGGTCCTGCCGGCCGTCGGACAGCGTGGTGACCGCGAGGGACAGATCCTCCACCGTCCGGTGCATCTGTTCGCCCTGGCCGTCGAGGTTGTCGGCGCTCACTCCCAGCAGCCGCGAGAGCGAGCCGTCCTTGTTGGCGCCCTTCGGACCGAGTGCCTCGGCCGTCGTGTGCAGGCTGTCGAAGACCCGGTCCAGCTCCACCGGCACGGCCGTGCGGCTCTGAGGGATCACCGCGCCGTCGCGCATCACGGGCCCGCCGCGGTAGACCGGCAGCATCTGCACGTAACGGTCGCTGACCACGGAGGAGTTGATGATGGCGGCCTGGGCCTCGGCCGGAATCCTGCGCCCGGGTTCGTACTCGAGCTCCACGCGCACCCGGCCGCCCTCCGGGACGATACCGGTGACCTCGCCGACGCGTACGCCGAGCACCCGCACGTCGGAACCCGGGTAGATGCCCACCGTGCGTGGGAAGTACGCGGTGACGCGGACCGGTTCCTCGCGCGGCCACAGCGCGACCGTGACGCAGACCAGCAGCGCCGCGGTGACCGCGGCGGCCGTCAGCCGGGCCGTACGGCCCTTCGGGTTGAAGCGGATGCGGCCCTTCATCGTGAGCCTCCTGTCCGGGGGACCACCGGAGCGGCGACCAGGTTCTGGATGTAGCTGTCGA
This sequence comes from Streptomyces sp. NPDC006283, assembly GCF_040613325.1. Lineage (NCBI taxonomy): Bacteria > Bacillati > Actinomycetota > Actinomycetes > Kitasatosporales > Streptomycetaceae > Streptomyces > Streptomyces sp. NPDC006283. The sequence continues at coordinate 35,545 of NZ_JBEXRZ010000047.1, forward strand.
ACCAGCGGCCGTTGCCGAGGGTGTTGGTGAAGACCCGTACGTACGGGGCGAGCAGGGCGACGCTGCGGTCGAGACTGGCCTGATTGCGCTCCAGCATCCGCACCACCTGGTTCAGCCCCGCGAGCGCCGGGCCCATCTCCTTCTCGTTGTCCTTGACGAGGCCGGACAGCTGGATGCCGAGTGCCGCCGAGCTCTTGAGCAGCGCGTGGATCGCCGCACGCCGCCGGGTCATCTCCTTGAAGAGCGCGTCGCCGTCCTTCACCAGGGTGGTGAACTCACCGGAGCGTTCCGCGAGCACCTTGGTGACCGCGTCGGCGTGCTTCAGCAGCTCGCGCAGGTCCTGGTCGCGCGAAGCGACCGTCCTCGAGATGGCCGACAGGCCCTTGATCGAGGCGCGTACCTCCTCCGGCGAGTCCTCGAAGGTCGTCGAGATGGTGTCCAGGGCCTTCGCCAGTCGGTCGGTGTCGACCCTCTCGCTGGTGGTCGTCAGATCACTGAAGGCCTGGACGACGTCGTAGGCGGGGGTCGTGCGCTCCAGCGGGATCTCGCTGCCGGGCCGCAGCTGCCCGGATCCCTTCGGCTGCAGAGCCAGGTACTTCGCGCCCAGAATCGTCTTGATCCGGATGGCCGCGCCGGTCCTCGTGCCGAACTGCGGGTCGCCCTTGACGCGGAACACGACCTTCACATGGTCACCGTCGAGGTCGACCTCGTCGACCTTGCCGACCTTCACCCCGGCGATGCGCACCTCGTCGCCGGGCCTCAGCCCGCCGGCCTCGGAGAAGGCCGCGCTGTAGGTGTCGCCGTTGCCGATCACCGGCAGGCTGTCGGCGTTGAACGCGGCTGCCGTCAGCAGCGCGAGCGTGGTGAGGCCGACCGCGCCGGTCATCACCGGGTTCCTGTCGCGGAACGGGCCGAGCCTCGGCAGGAGACGTAGCTTCATCCGCCGCACCTCGCCCGTGCCACGTGCAGCTCCGGAGTGATCACCTCTCGGGTCTTCGGCAGCACGATCCGGCCGTCGAAGTCACAGAGGTAGAAGTTGAACCAGGAACCGTACGAGGCGGTTCCGGTCAGCTTGTCGAGCTTGTTCGGCAGCCGCTTCAGCACGCCCTCCACGGTCTTCTCGTTGTCGTTCAGCGTCTTGGTGAGATCGGTCAGCTCGGCGATGTCGTCCTTCAGCGGCGGCCTGGCGTCCTCGAGCAGACCGGAGGTCGCCTCGGTCAGCGAGCCGATGTTCTCGAGCGAGGAGCCGATCGGCTTGCGGTCGGCGGACAGGCCGGAGATCAGCCGTTGCAACTGCTTGAGCAGCCCGGAGAACCGTGCGCCGCGTCTGTCGAGGGTCTGCAGCGTGGTGTTGAGGTTCTCGATCACCGAGCCGATCAGCTCGTCCCGGTCGGCGAGGGTCGTGGTCAGGGACGCGGTGTGCGTGAGCAGACTGCTGACCGTTCCGCCTTCGCCCTGCAGTGTCTTGATGATCTCGGTGGCGAGCTGGTTGACGTCCTTCGGGCTGAGCGCGGCGAACAGCGGCTTGAAGCCGCCCAGCAGCGCGTTGAGGTCCAGGGCGGGCTGGGTCCGTGCCAGCGGAATCGTCCCGCCCGGCTTCAGCCTCGTCCCGTCGCCCGCGCCCTCGGTGAGCGCAACATAGCGCTGGCCGACCAGGCTGCGGTAGCGGATGACCGCACCGGTGCTGGTCATGAGCGGCCGGTCGTGGGAGACGGTGAAGGTCACCTCCGCCAGCGTCCGGTCCTGGATGCGGCCCCCCTTGATCCTGATGTCCTCGACCTCGCCGACCCGCACGCCCGCGACGCGGATGTCGTCGCCCTCCTCCAGGCTGGTGACATCGCTGAACACCGCGCGGTAGGTGTGCTCCGGGGTGAAGGAGATGTTGACGATCGTCGCCGCGAGCAGCGTCGTCGCCAGGATCGTCACCACGGCGAAGAGAAGGAACTTGACCAGCGGTGCCGCGGTCGCGGTGGCTCGTGACGCCTTCATGCCACACTCACCGCCGTCCCGCGCGCCATGGGTCCGAACAGCAGCGTCGCCACCGCGGGCACCCGGTCGGCGGGCACCCCGAGGACCGGTGCGACCAGCGAGCCGACGGCCCGCTGCTCGGCCGCCGTCGAGGAGACCGGGCCGGCCCCGGGCGGGCCGCCGGCCGCCACGACGTCCTGCGTACCGTCGTCGAGCTTGGTGTGTCCCGCCGGCACGGGAGGGTTGGGGATGCTTCGGCAGTTCGGGCCGGAGCGCTCGGCATAGCGCGGTTCCTCACCAGGTCGGTACGCGGGTCGCGGAGAGACGAATTCGAGGGTGATACGCATCTCGCCGCCCGCGAACGCCTTCTCGGACTCCCGGCTCTGGCGCTCCAGTCCGTCCAGAAGACACGGGTACTCGGGCGAGTAGCGGGCGAACAGATCGAGAGTCGGGCGCGAGACTCGGCCCAGGGTGATCAGCCGCTCCCCGTTGTCGTCGAAGAACTTCTCCGCCGAGCCCGCGACCTTCGCCGTTCCGGTCAGGGCGGCGGCCAGCTGGTCGCGCTTCTCCACGATCGTTCGGCTCGTGGTGACGGAGTTGCGCAGGATGTTCATCAGGTCGGGTGCCGCGTCCCCGTAGACCTCGGCGACGTCGGCGAAGCGGGAGATGTCCTCCTGCAAGGAGGGCATGTGGGGGTTGAGCTCGCGCAGATAGCGCTCCAGCCTGACCAGGTTGTCGCCGATGCGGTCCCCGCGTCCTTCCAGCGCGGTGGAGAACGCGTGCAGTGTGGCGTTGAGGTCCGCGGGCCGCACGGTGCGCAGCAGCGGGAGCAGGTCGTTCATCAGGTGCTGCACCTCGATGCCGGCCCTGGTGCGGTCCTGGGTGATCACGTCACCGGCCCGGATGTGCCTGCCGGACGAGCCGGGCGGCGCCACCAGGTCGACGAACTTCTCACCGAACAGCGTCTTCGGCAGCAGCCGCGCCCGCACATCGGCCGGGATCCGTTCGACGTGCTCCGGCTTCAGGGCGATGTCGAGCGTCGCCTTCTCCCCGTCGGCCCACACCTCGCGCACCTCACCGACGAGCAGTCCGCGCAGCTTCACGTCGGCCCGCGGGTCGAGCTGGTTGCCGAGGGTGCCGGCCTCGAGCGTGATACGTACGACCGGCGTGAACACCTGCTGGTACGCGGCCACGGAGAGCGACAGCAGCGATGCGATGACGGCGAGGAACACGATGCCGTACAGCCGCAGCCTGCCACCGCGCGCCGCGGTGCCTGATTCGATGCCCATCGGCCCCTACCCCGCTATCCGTACGGTCGTGTTGGCGCCCCAGATCGCCAGGCTGAGGAAGAAGTCGAGGATGTTGATCGCCACGATCGAGGTCCGCACCGCACGCCCGACCGCGACGCCGACACCGGCCGGGCCGCCGCTCGCGTAGTAGCCGTAGTAGCAGTGCACCAGGATGATCACGACGGCGAACACGATCACCTTGCCGAAGGACCACAGCACGTCGACCGGCGGCAGATACTGCTGGAAGTAGTGGTCGTAGGTGCCGGTGGACTGCCCGTAGTAGCCGGTGGTGATCGTCCGGGCGGCGAAGTACGAGGACAGCAGGCCGACCACGTACAGCGGGATCACGGCGACGAACCCGGCGATCATCCGCGTCGTCACCAGGAACGGCAGCGACGGGACGCCCATCACCTCCAGCGCGTCGGTCTCCTCGCTGATCCGCATCGCGCCCAGCTGCGCGGTGAACCCGGCCCCGACCGTCGCCGACAGTGCCAGACCCGCCACCAGCGGGGCGATCTCACGGGTGTTGAAGTAGGCCGACAGGAACGCGACGAAGTTCGACGTGCCGAGCTGGTTGAGCGCCGCGTAGCCCTGAAGGCCCACCTCGGTGCCGGTGAAGAACGACAGGAACGCGATCACCCCGACGGTGCCGCCGACGACGGCCAGCGCGCCACGGCCGAAACTCACCTCCGCGAGCAGTCGCAGGATCTCCTTCTTGTAGCGGCGCAGGGTGCGGCCGGTCCAGGCCAGCGAACGGCCGTAGAAGGACAGCTGCCTGCCCAACTCCTCCAGCTGCGGCGGCAGCACACGGTTCAACAGCGGCATCGCTCAGCCCCTCTGCGGAACGATCTGGAAATACACGGCGGTCATCACGAAGTTCGTCACGAACAGCAACATGAAGGTGATGACCACCGACTGGTTCACCGCGTCGCCGACGCCCTTCGGGCCGCCCTTCGCGGTCAGCCCCTTGTACGAGGCGACGATCGCGGCGATCGCCCCGAAGACGAGTGCCTTGAGCTCCGCCGCCCACAGGTCGGAGAGCTGGGCGAGCGTCGTGAACGAGGCGAGATACGCGCCGGGAGTGCCGTTCTGCAGGACCACGTTGAAGAAGTAGCCGCCGGCCACGCCGACCACCGACACCAGTCCGTTGAGCAGCACCGCCACCAGCATCGTGGCCAGCACCCTCGGCACGACCAGCCGGTGGATCGGGTCGATGCCGAGCACCTGCATCGCGTCGATCTCCTCGCGGATCTTGCGCGCGCCGAGGTCCGCGCAGATCGCCGTGCCGCCCGCACCCGCGATCAGCAACGCTGTCACGATCGGCGACGCCTCCCGCAAAACCGCGAGGACCGACGCCGCGCCCGAGAACGACTGGGCGCCGAGCTGCCGGGTGAGACTGCCGATCTGCAGGGCGATGACCGCGCCGAACGGGATCGACACCAGTGCGGTCGGCAGGATCGTCACACTCGCCACGAACCAGGCCTGCTGGATGAACTCCCGTATCTGGAAGGGCCGTTTGGGGACCGTGCGCAGGACGTCGAGCCCCATGGCGAACAGGCTGCCCGAATGCCGCAGCGCCCCGGTGGGTGACAGGCTCATGCGCCGCCCGCCCTTCCGCGCACCGCGGCCCGCACCTGCCGCAGCGCCTCGCGCTCGGCGATCGCCTCCCAGCGGGGCGGTCGGTCGATGCCCTTCGTCGGCAGCAGCCGAGGCGTCAGCTCCGGGATCCCGGGCGCGGCGTCGTCGCCCTCGGCCAGCTGCTCCAGCTCCTGCTCGACCTGGGCGGCGTCCTTCTCCTCCGCCATGCCGATCGGCCCCTGCATCCGCCCGTTCAGGAACTGCCGCACCACCGGCTCCTCGCTCGTCAGCAGCTGCTCACGCGGCCCGAACATCACCAGCTCACGCCGGAACAGCAGCCCGATGTTGTCCGGCACCTGGCGGGCGGAGGCGATGTCGTGCGTGACGATGAGGAACGTCGCGTCGATCTGCGCGTTGAGGTCGACGATGAGCTGGTTCAGATAGGCGACGCGTACGGGGTCGAGCCCCGAGTCCGGCTCGTCGAACAGGATGATCTCCGGATCGAGGACGAGGGCGCGGGCGAGACCGGCACGCTTTCGCATGCCGCCGGATATCTCGCCCGGCAGCTTGTCCTCTGCGCCGAGCAGACCGACCATGTCCATCTTCTCGAGCACGATCCGCCGGATCTCGCTCTCCGGCTTGCGGGTGTGCTCGCGCAGCGGGAAGGCGATGTTGTCGTAGAGATTCATCGACCCGAACAGCGCGCCGTCCTGGAACAGCACGCCGAACAGCTTCCGCACCTCGTACAGCTCGTGCTCCCGCAGGGTGGTGATGTCCTGGCCGGCGATCCGGATCGACCCGCGCTCGGGTCGCAGCAGCCCGACGAGCGTCTTGAGGAACACTGACTTGCCGGTCCCGGAGGGCCCCAGCATCACGGAGACCTCCCCGGCGGGCAGGGTCAGGGAGACGTCCTGCCAGATGACCTGGTGCCCGAAGGACTTGGTGAGCCCTTCCACACAGATCTCGACACCCATCCGGTACACCCTTCAGCCGTGGAGCGGTCCGACATCTGCTCTACGGGGAGGGAAGGGGGGTCCGTCGCTGCGGGGGAAAGATTTTTTCGGGGCGGGGTCGGCGGAGGCCCATGGGGCACGCCGCCAGTCGTAGGGGGAGTGCCCCCGGACGGGCTGATTTCGCTCCGCGAAATCCAGCCTCGCCGACGCTGAGGCGCGGGGCTCGGGGCAGCGCCCCGACAACCCGGCCACGCCCACAACCCGGCC
>NZ_JBEXRZ010000048.1:0-41196 GCF_040613325.1 Streptomyces sp. NPDC006283
GGCTGACAAAGTCAGCCCCGCCGGGGGACACCGCGCGGAGCGCGGTACGGGCCCCGGGGCTTGCCCCGGTATCGGGAAGGGGCGGGGAGGGGGAGCAGCCCCGCAGGGCCACCGCCCCGCCCCCGCCCCCGTCGCGCGTCAGGTGCGGGGCTCGGCGCCCCGCTTGTGCAGCAGGTCGACCATCAGCTCCACCTCCGAAGCCTGCGCGTCGACCATGCCCTGGGCGAGGTCGCGCTCCACACCGACCGCGCACTGCTCGACGCAGCCCTTGGCCATGGCGATGCCGCCGTTGTGGTGGATGATCATCAGCTGCAGATAGAGGATCTCGGCCTGCTTGCCGCTCAGCCTGCCCAGCCGCTCCAGGTCGGGCTTGGTTGCCATGCCGGGCATCAGCGCCCCGCCGTCGGTGCCGTCGCCCGCCCCGGGCCCGGCGGAATGCCCGCCGTGCCCGGACGCACCGGCCTCGGGCCCCGCGGTCATCCACTCCATTGGCTCGGCGTCCGCGGAGATCTTCGGCAGACCCCACAGGTCCAGCCACCCCAGCATCATGCCGCGCTGGTTGGCCTGGGTGTTGGCGATGTCGTACGCGAGCCTGCGCACCTCTTCGTCCTGCGTGCGGTCGCGGACGATGAACGACATCTCCACCGCCTGCTGGTGATGGACCGACATGTCACGGGCGAAGCCGGCGTCCGCGGACGCCGTCGTCGGCGTACCGCCGCCGGACCCGGACCCGGACCCCGGCCCGTTCCCCGCGGAGGCCACCGTGGCGGCCCCCGCGAACAGCAGCGCGAGCACGACCGCCGTGACGGCGGCCCAGTGCGTTCGCGTCATACCCCTCACTTGCCGCTCAGTCCGCCCGTGCACGCCGCACCCGGCTCGGGCGTCTGCGCGCCCTGCACGTACTTGGTGAAGAACTGGCTGACCCGCGGGTCGTCGGCCGAGTCGACGGTGACCTGCTTGCCCCAGGCGCTCAGCATGATCGCGCCCTGCTGGTCCTTGTAGGGGCTCATCAGCGAGTAGGGCGTCTTCTTGACCATCTTCGTGAGCTCGTCCACGTCGGCCTTGGCGGCCTTGTCGGTGTACGTCACCCACACCGCGCCGTGCTCCAGGGAATGGACGGCGTTGACGTCCGGGATCGGCTCCTTGTAGACGTCGCCGTTGCAGTTCATCCACACCTGGTGGTGGTCGCCGCCCACCGGCGGCTTCATCTCGTAGGTGACGGCCGTCTCGACGTGGTTGCGGCCCAGCTTCTTCGCGTCCCAGGACTTCTCTTCCTTGACCGGGGCCTTGGCCTCGGCGACGCGCTGCTCCTTCTCCTCGGACTCCTTGTTGAGCACGAAGACTCCGAAGCCGACGAGGCCGGCGACGACGACGCCGCTGATGCCGATGGTGAGGATGCGGTTGCGGCGCTCGCGGGACTGCTCGGCGCGGCGCATCTGCTCTATCCGGGCCCGGCGGTCGTTGGTGGTGTTACGGGAAGCCATGGTGGCGTCGTCCTTCGTGAGGTCTGCGGAATGGGTTCAGCGATGCGTGCAAGGCGTGCGGCTGTGTCACGTCCGCAGCACTTGAAGGACGTGCAGGTCCGGGGCGCGTGCGAGCACTCCGGAACGGTCCGGCCCGCCGGCGCTCGCCGGCAGGTCCGGATACGGGGGCCGGGTGCCCGCCGCCACCGGGGCGTCCAGCGGCGGCGCGGTGAGCACCGCCGGGCTCAGCACCGGCAGCATTCCGCAGCCGCCGTCGTCGTACGGGCAGCTGTAGACGGAAGGCGACCCGGGCTGGTGCGCCTGGAATGCCGTCTCGCCGCTGTGGTGCGGACCCGCCGGGCCGAGGCAGATGAAGAGCGCGCCGAGGAGCGTCGCCACGGCGCTCAGCAGAGCCGTGGGACGCGCGGTGCGCGAGAGGCGGTCGGTCCGCGAACCCCCCATGGCCGCAGATCGTAGTAGGCGCGCGCCTCCGTTGCCCCGAACGGGCGGCAAACAGCGACAGCGCAGGGCCCCGCCGCGACGCGACGGGGCCCTGCGGGATCTGTTTCCTCAGACGTGCTCGGGCGCGCGGCCGGCCGGCGACGGAGGGTTCACCACGTCCGCGGCAAGACCTTTCGGGCCTGCCCGGAACAGCCGCCCCGGCCACCAGAACCAGCGGCCCAGGTCGAGGGCGAGCGCCGGCACCAGCACCGTGCGGACCAGGAAGGTGTCGAGCAGGACGCCGATGCCGACGATGACGCCCATCTGCGCCATGGTCACCAGCGGCAGCCCCGCGAAGACCGCGAACGTCGCGGCGAGCACGACGCCCGCACTGGTGATGACGCCGCCGGTGGTCGTCAGCCCCTCCAGCACACCGCGGAGGTGGCCGAACCGCTCCGACTCCTCCCGGACCCGGTGCATCAGGAAGATGTTGTAGTCGATGCCGAGGGCGACCAGGAAGACGAAGCCCATGAGCGGGATCGACCAGTCGACGCCGGCGAAGCCGAGGACGTGCTCGAAGAGGAGGTTCGAGGCGCCGAGCGCCGCGAAGTACGAGAGGACGACCGTGGCGAGCAGCAGGACCGGCGCGACGATCGCCCGCAGCAGCCACACGAGGACGAGCAGCACCACCAGCAGCACGACCGGCACGACGGTCCGCAGATCGCGGTCGGCGGCCCGCTGGGTGTCCAGCGTCTGCGCGGTCGTACCGCCGACCAGGGCGTCGGCCCCCTCGACCCGGTCCACCGCGGAGCGCAGCGCGTCGACGGTGTCCTTCGCGGCGTCGCTGTCCGGGGCGTCCTCCAGAACGACGGACAGGGTCGCCAGCCGGCCGTCGGGGGTGCGCTCGCCGTCGTCGACCCGGGCGACCCCGTCCACGCGGGAGACGGCGGCCTCGACGGCGTCGGTGTGCCCGGCGTTCACGACGACCGTCGCGGGGTCGGAGGCGCCCGACGGGTAGTGCGCGGAGATCCGCTCCTGGGCGACGACCGACTCGGGTTTGTCCTGGAACATCTCGGACTGGGTGAGGCCCATGCTGATGCCGAAGGCACTGATCGCGAGCACGCCCGTGACGGCGACGGACATCAGCCACGACCAGCGCGGCCGGCGAGCGACCATGGCACCGATACGCGACCAGACGGTGACGGATTTGCGTGCGGGAGTGCCGTGCCGGGGCACGAACGGCCAGAACACCCAGCGGCCCGCGATCACCAGCAGCGCCGGCAGCACCGTGACCATCGCCAGGAAGCCGCACACCACGCCGACCGCGCCGACCAGCCCCAGGGACCGCGAGGAGTTGATGTCGGCGAGGGACAGACAGGCGAGGCCGACCGCGATGGTGCCCGCGGAGGCGAGGATCGCCGGGCCCGAGCGGTGCAGCGCGAGCTTCATCGCCGTGTGCCGGTCCTCTTGGCGGTGCAGCTCCTCGCGGTAGCGGGCGATGAGCAGCAGGGCGTAGTCGGTGCCCACACCGAAGACGAGCACCATCAGGATGCCGGCGCTCTGCGGGTCGACCGGCAGGCCCGCGTACTTGGCCAGCAGATAGGTGCTGACCTGGGTGAGGACGGCGGCGAAGCCGACGGACAGCAGCGGGAACAGCCACAGGACCGGGCTGCGGTAGGTGACCAGCAGCAGAAACGCCACCACCAGACCGGTGGCGATCATCAATGTGGCGTCGAGGGTGTCGAAGACCGCGACCTGGTCCATCAGCGAACCGGCCGGCCCGCCGACCTCCACATCGAGGCCGGGTGGCGCGTTGGCGCCGGCGATCTTGCGGATCTCCTCGACCTTGTCGCCGAGTCCGTCCTCCGACGAGAGCGGTACGACGACCATCAGGGCCCTGCCGTCCTCGGACGGCAGCACGGGCGGGACCCGCTCGCCCTTGGCGGCGAACGCGGAGAAGGCGGCCCGGTCCGCCTCCGCCTTGGCGCGGGCCGGCACGCCGACCGTCCGCTCACTGCTGTAGACGGTGACGACGGGCATCAGCGCGTCTGTCCGGAACTTCTCCAACTCCGTGTTGACCTGCGCGGATTCGGCGCCGTGGGGGAGGAAGGCGTTCGGTCCCGACTCCTCGACCTCGCCGAGCTTGCCGGCGAGCGGGCCGAGTGCGACGGCGAGGATCACCCAGCCGACGAGGACGAGCCACTTGGTGCGACTGCCGCCCGGCGCACCGGCCAGGCGCTTCAGCAGCGCTCTCATGAGTAATCTCCTGTGTGTGGAGTTCTGGGCGCACGGGACCCGCACCGCGGCGTGAGGCTTCGCAGACCTGTCGCGGAGTGGGTGGAAGTGCGTGGGTTGTGTGCTCCATGGATACGGCCGGGAGTTGCAGCTCCCGGCCGTATCAACCGGCCGGTACGGCCCTGTTCGGCCGGTCCGTTCAACGGGCCGGGACGCCTATTCGATCTCGCGCATCATCTTCTCCATCGAGGCGAGCGAGATGCGGGTCTGCGTCAGCTCCTCGAGGTTGCGCCGGTGCAGCTCCGTGCTGTCCTCCAGCAACTGCGCGTATTTGACGGCCAGTTCGCGGTACGCCGCGTCACGGGCGGCCAGTGAGCGGGCCCGCCATGTCACGGCGATCTGCCAGACGATGACGATGCAGAGGAGGAAGAAGCCGGCGGATCCGACCGCTCCGACCATGTTCGCGTTCACTTCGCCGTCTCCTTCGTCTTCATCGGGTCCTTCTCCTCCTTCTGTGGGTCCTTCTCCGCGTCCTGCTCCTCGTCGGGCAGAGTCCTCGCCGCCGCGGCCACGACGTCGGGCGTCAGCGTCAGACAGAAGGGCGTCAGCTCGAAGTACTTCATCGCCTTGCCGCCGTCGGACAGCTCCAGCTCGCCCACGACCAGCCCGGCGGCCTCCAGACGCTGCAGGTGCATGTGCAGCAGAGGTCGTCCGATGCCGAGCTCCCGCGCCAGCCGGCTCACGTAGTCCCGCCCGTCGAGGAGGGCTGCCACGATCCGCATCCGATGCGGGTTGCCGAGGGCGGAGAGGATCTTGAGCAGTTGGTCGCCGGTGGGCCCGGGGCCTTCACGCGGGGCCGGGTTCTCGCTCATCGCCGTCCCCCTCGTCCGTACCTGTCAGTTCAGACTGACGCACCCGGGAGGGGGTGTCAAAGAAACCTGACACATGTCCGGGGGGAGTGAGGGGGGCCTCAGGGTCGTCTCGGGGTGGGCCCTGACCCACAATGGGCACAGCCGCGTGCGCAACGTCCCCGAAACCCGCGGATGGGATGCTCGACACAGCAGGTACGCGCCGTGACCGGCAAGGATGGGTGGAAATGGACAAGCAGCAGGAATTCGTGCTCCGTACGCTCGAGGAGCGCGACATTCGCTTCGTACGCCTGTGGTTCACCGATGTGCTCGGCTTCCTCAAGTCGGTCGCCGTGGCACCCGCCGAGCTGGAACAGGCCTTCGACGAGGGCATCGGCTTCGACGGGTCCGCCATCGAGGGCTTCGCCCGCGTCTACGAGTCCGACATGATCGCCAAGCCGGACCCGGGCACCTTCCAGATCCTGCCCTGGCGCGCGGAAGCCCCCGGCACGGCCCGGATGTTCTGCGACATCCTCATGCCGGACGGATCCCCGTCCTTCGCGGACCCGCGCTTCGTGCTGAAGCGCATCCTCGCCAAGACCTCGGACCTGGGCTTCACCTTCTACACCCACCCCGAGATCGAGTTCTTCCTGCTCAAGGACAAGCCCGTCGACGGCAGCCGGCCCACTCCCGCGGACAGCTCCGGCTACTTCGACCACACCCCGCAGAACGTGGGTATGGACTTCCGCCGGCAGGCCATCACGATGCTCGAGTCCATGGGCATCTCGGTCGAGTTCAGCCACCACGAGGGGGCGCCCGGCCAGCAGGAGATCGACCTGCGGTACGCGGACGCGCTCTCCACCGCCGACAACATCATGACGTTCCGCCTGGTCATGAAGCAGGTCGCGCTGGAGCAGGGGGTGCAGGCCACCTTCATGCCGAAGCCGTTCTCGGAGTACCCCGGCTCCGGCATGCACACCCACCTCTCCCTCTTCGAAGGCGACCGCAACGCCTTCTACGAGTCCGGCGCCGAGTACCAGCTCTCCAAGGTGGGCCGCTCCTTCATCGCCGGCCTGCTGGTGCACGCCGCCGAGATCTCGGCCGTCACCAACCAGTGGGTCAACTCCTACAAGCGGATCTGGGGCGGCTCGGCCCGCAGCGCCGGAGCGGGCGGCGAGGCCCCCTCGTACATCTGCTGGGGCCACAACAACCGGTCGGCCCTGATCCGCGTCCCGATGTACAAGCCCGGCAAGACCGGCTCCGCCCGCATCGAGGTCCGCTCCCTGGACTCCGGATGCAACCCGTACCTGGCCTACGCGGTCCTGCTGGCGGCCGGCCTGAAGGGTATCGAGGAGGGCTACGAGCTCCCCGCGGGCGCGGACGACGACGTCTGGGCGCTCTCCGACGCGGAACGCCGCGCGATGGGCATCGCCCCGCTGCCGCAGAACCTGGGCGAGGCGATCGACCTCATGGAGCGCAGCGAGCTGGTCGCCGAGACACTGGGCGAGCACGTCTTCGACTTCTTCCTGCGCAACAAGAAGCAGGAGTGGGAGGAGTACCGCTCCGAGGTCACCGCCTTCGAGCTGCGCAAGTCCCTGCCGGTGCTGTAGGCGCAGGTCAGCGGCGTTCCGGCAGCGGACGTGTGCTCAGGGCCGACGGTCGGAAACCGTCGGCCCTGAGCTGTCTCACCGGCCCTGGGCCGTCTCTGGGCCGTCCGGAGTCGAACCCGCGGCCTCGTACATGGCGTCCACGGCCAGGCGGGTCCGTCCCTCGCTGCTCGGCATCAGGTGGGTGTACACCCGGAGCGTGAACCCCGGGTCGCTGTGACCGAGGTATGTGCTGAGCGCCTTGATGTTCTCGCCGGCATCCAGGAGGACGGAGGCGTAAAAGTGCCGCAGCGCATGCATCCCGTGCTCACGGGCGGTCTGGTGCCGCTCGCCATCCCTGGGCTGCGGGATGATGCCGGCCTGAGCGAGGGCGACCTTCCACACTCGAGTGTTGAAGTCGGTACGCCGGACGGCGCCGCCACCTTTGAGCGAGAAGAACAAGCGCTTCGTGACGAGCGGTCCTTCGGGCTTCAACCAGGGCAGAGCGACGTCGACAGCCGGGAATTCCTCTGCGTGCTCCTGGAGGACTTGCCCGACGTGCCGGGGGAGCGGTACATCGCGCTCCTTACCGCGCTTCGGGGGGCCGAACACGAGGTGACCGTTGACCACCTTCACTTGGTTGGCGACGTGCAGCCACCCGGTGTCGAATCTGACGTGTTCCACTGCCAGACCGAAGATCTCACCCTGCCGAAGCCCGCACCCGCCGCCGATGTCGGCCATCGCCTGGTACCGCGCGGGCAGTGCGGCGCGCACGGCGAGCAGCTGCCCCGGAGTCCACGGTCTTACCCTGGGCGGTACCGGCGCCGGCGGACGGACCGACCGAGACCTGCAGGGGTTCTTGGCGAGCAGCCCGTCATCGACGGCCGCGGCGAGCACGGACGACACACTGGCGAAGATGACGCGCCGATACGAGGACACGGGCAGCACGGGCTCCAGCTCCTTGAGCCAGTCGCGGATGTGCTCCGGCCGGAACGAATCGAGTGGTCGCGTCCCGAGGTAGGGGAATGCGTGGCGCCGGAGTTGCACGGCCACGGATGTGCGCGTCGTCGGATCCGTCGACTGGGACTCCAGCCACCTGTCTCCGTACTGGCGGAACGTGGTTCGGCCTGCGGTGGGGTCGATGTACTGGCCGCGGGACATGTCGCTTTCGGTGTGGGCGAGCCACTTTTCGGCGAGGCGCTTTTGCTTGTCGGGGAAGCTCTTGGACTTCTCGGTGCCGTCGGGGCCGATGTAGCGGGCGCGGTAGCGGAGCCCGAGGCCGTAGCGGTCGGTCCGGACTCGGACGGGTTTGCCGTCGGGGCCGGTGTCGGCTTTGAACCAGCGGTCTTGGATGTGGCCGGCCATGCGGCTGTGGTCCTCTCGGTGCATGGGAAAGCCCGGGACGCTCTGGTGGGAGCGTCCCGGGCTGAAGGGGCAGGCGTTGTCAGGCGGCGGCGTTGGCGTCGCTCTGTTGGGCCACCCAGTCGCGGACGGCGGCGGGGTCGTAGCGGACGTGGCGGCCGACGCGGAAGCCGGGCGGGCCGGTGCGCTGCTTGCGCCAGTGGTAGACGGTTTCGATCGGGACGGAGAACTTCGCGGCGATGTCCTCGGGGGTGAGGTAGCGGTCGGGGAGGTTGGCCCGGAGCGTGGCTCGAGGGTCGGAGTCGGTCACTGGATGTCCTCCGGAAGAGCTTTGCGAGGCTGGGGGCGGCGCCTTTCAGGCGGTCGCGTGTGTCCGAGGTGCCGATTTCTGCGTCATTGCGTCACCTGCGTCACGGCGCGCGTCTGACCTGTGGTTTCTTGTGACGTGGCGCATCGTGGGTGCGTCATCGGTGACGCAGGGCCTGTGTCACCGATGACGCAGATGACGCGGAATGACGCAGCCGCCGCCTTCTGCGTCACTCCCGTTGTGGCAGGTCGGGGGCCGTTTTGTGCCCCTAGGTGACGCAGGTGACGCAGCGTCTCTTCCCTTAAGACAAAGGGAGGGGTGTCTGTTGTGGTGTGGCGCGGCTTAAGGGCGTGATTGGGAACCGCTTCGCGGCGCGACCATCAAGCGGCGGCGAGCCGCCGAACTACAAGAGGAGCACGCCTCGGCGCGGGGCCGGGTGCTCTTCTTGCTTGTCCGCACCAGGCACCGTCGTGCTGCTGCAGGTCAATGCAGCGCATGCTGCTGGTGTGCGGCCGGCTCGGGCGGGCGGGTCATCTCGATGTAGCGAGCGGTGCCGGTGCGGCCCCAGTCGATGAGCATGCCCCGGGCTGCGAGGGTCGGTTGAAGGCGCTTGAGGCGGTCGGAGAGGACTTTGCCGGTCGCGGGCCAGCCTTTGGGCAGGGGACGGCACTCCTCGCCGCTGTAGAGGCCGGTGAGGGCGTGCAGCAACTCCGAGGACGTCATCCGCGTCTCCTCGCCGGGCACCATGCCGGCCGCGTGCTTGAGTACGGTCTGCGCCAGGAGGTCGCCTTCGATGACGTCGTCGTTGAGGTCGTCCAAGCTGGCCCGGTAGGCGTTGAGCGAGCCGAAGCCGGTCGCCGCGTCGAGCTGCGCGCACAGGTGCGCGAAGTCGGCCATCCGCAGGTCGGTCGGGATGTCCGCCTCGGCGGCCCGCACCTTCACGGTCAGGTCCAGGAGCGAGCCGAGAATGACGGGCAGAACCTCCGCGTACTCCGCCCACAGTTCCGCCTCGGTGCGCCGCACGCGCGGACGTTCCAGACGCAGCGGCAGGAGGCGTTCGGCGAGGTCGGGCCGGATGACGCCGACGTCGATGCCGGTCAGCAGCATCGGGCGGCGGTAGCGGGCGCGGAAGACGTCCCCGTCGGTGAACAGGGCGCGCTTGACGTTTTCGGCCCCGGTGACGATGCAGCACATGGCGTCGGACAGGTCCGGGGTCATGTGGGAGAGGTTGTCCAGGGCGGTGACCCACCCGGCGGCGACGGCCGCCGTCAGGTTCTCCTCGTCCTTCGGCGCGCGGCGCAGGTCGCCGCTCATGCCCTCGATGATGCGCACGAGCATCCGCCCGGCGGTGGACTTGCCCGCGCCTTGGGGGCCGGTGAGGAACGGGGCCGGGACGGGGACGGAGGGTTCAAGGCAGCCGATGAGCCAAGCGATGGCCAGGCACTCGGTCTCCGCGTTGGCGAAGTTGCACAGCCGTAGGAGGAGGTCGATTCCCTTGCCGTCGGTGTCCTTGGCCGGCAGGGGCAGTTCCCCGGTGAGCTGGGTGCGCCGCCAGCACACTTCGCGCGGGTCCGGGATAGCGATGTCCCAGCCGGTGGGGTGGATACGGACCGACTGCCCGTCGGCGCGGCCGAGGTCGAGCCATGTGGCGCCGTCGAACCCTGGCGCCACGCGGATATGGACGGGCTGGGTGTCCTCGGTCAGCGCCAGTGCCTCAATGAGGTCCAGTGCTTCCTTGAGGGCGGTGCCGTTGAACACGCCGATGCCGTCCTTGAACAGGCCGACCATGAGTTCCTGCCGGTGGCTGCCCGTCGTGCCCTGCGAGCGGATCGGCCGCGCCACAGGGTGGCCGTTCTTCTGCGCGTAGACGGTCCCGTCTGCGGTGCGGAAGTACCGGAAGTGGGCCTGCGCGTAGTCGGTGATGACCTCGCGGGCCGGGGTCTTCTCTTCGTCGGACATGGCTCACATCCCCAGTGCGGTGCGGGCATTGGCCCACGCGTCGGTGCAGTGCCGGGCACTTTCGCCCTTGGCCTGCGCGGCGGTGAACAGCCGCCCGATGTGGATGTCGGTCAGGCAGCCGCACCGGCCGTGCACGGACAGCACGGCGAGAAACGTGCGGTACACGGTGGCGTGAACTGCGGTGCGGGCCTCGGTGATGCGCTGCTCCGCCATCGCGATGCCACGCTCGAGGTAGACCGGCGTGAGGTGACGGCACTCCCCACCCCCGGCGAGCGCGGGCATGGTGCCAGCCGTGTGTGTGGGCCGGGCCGGGCCGGACTTCTTCACGGCCAGGGCGCGGACAGCGTCAGGCAGGCTGGCCATGGTGCCCGTACCAGGGCCGAGCCATCGGGCGTAGGCCATCGTGGACTTGATGTCCACGCCCGCCCGGACGGCGTTCACCGACCGCATCGTGCCGAGATAGATCCAGTGCTCGCCGCGCGTGGTGGCGACGATGCGCGTCGGCGGGAGCGTGGTGCGGGCCCAGGCGACGGCAGGCGCGTCGTCAAGGTCTACGACGGTGAGCCCGGCCCCGGCGGGGTGGTAGGCGATGGCGGCGGCCGTGCGCCACATCGGCGCCCACGCGGGTGATGTGATGACGGTGGGGTCGGTGGCGGCGGCGGCCCAGCCGTGGCACGCGCGTGGGCACCGGCAGCGCCCGGCGGTCTTCATGTTCGGCCGCCCGCCGCACGCGCCGCCCGTGCAGTCGGGGCAGTTCCCGAACGGGACCTTGCCCGCCCGCAGGGGCAACACCGGAATGCCGACCTGGGCGAGCGTGAGCGCAGTGGTCAGAGCGCGCGGCCTGCGGTCGGGTGCTCGCCGGATGGCAGTGGGTTGGGTCATGCTGGATGTCTCCAGTTCCGTAGAGAGTGCTGGCAGACGAGAGCGGCCCCGGTTCATTGGCGTGAGTGGGGCCGCTCTCGGCGTGTCAGAAGGGCGGTTGGTTGCTGTAGCCGTCGGGTCCCCTGGGGCGGGTACTCGCGGCGGGGCTGGCGCGGAGCGGCAGCAGTCAGCTACCGGGCCAGGGTGAGCTGGCCGGGTTCGGACGCAGTCGTAACCGTCGGCCTGCGTCGTGGGTTGGTCGGGCATGGATCTCGACGAGCAGCTCTACGCACCTGGCCACCGGGAATTGCTGCTCACGATCGGGAGGGGCATGCGGTGCTTCGCTTGCTCCAGCCCGTCGCCGACAAGGACGGCGGCGGGGCGGCTGCGGCCGACGAGCTGATCATGAGACTCGCACGGCGCCTGCCGGAGCCCCCGGCATAGAATCGAATATGTGTCCGATTCTGTTCCGCGTCTTGAGCTGCTGCGCTTCCTGCGTCGTGTCCAGCAGCAGCAGCTCCAGCAGACCGACCGATGGATCGCGCAGGAGGAGCAGCGCGCCGCCACGGCCGGCCGCGCCGAACGGACACGCCCGCCCAAGGATCCGGGGTTCGTCGTCTCTCACGGCATCGGAGAGGACCGCCGCCCGTTCGAGGTCCATGTGGGCGACTGCCGTATGGCGAAGCGGACGAAGCCCGTGCCGCCGATCGAGGCGCGCCGGCTGCTCACGGAGAACGTGGAGGCGTGCCAGTTCTGCCGCCCCGACAGCGAGCTCGGGATGCTGGAATGAACGACTGTTATTCCGTCTGAGGGTTGTCGTCGTGGTGCGCGGGGGTTCTACAGGGCGGGGATGGCGTTGATGACGGCGTTGGCGAGTTGGTTGATGGGCGTCGCGGCGCCGGTGGAGGCGAGGAAGAAGCCGAACCCGGCGGCGGTGAATGCGGCTCCGGCGCTGAGGCTGTGGGAGCGGAGCAGGAAGAACAGGACGAGTCCGAAGAGCAGGACGAGCGAGACGGTCACGGCCATGCCGGTGGTCTCCCTTCCGGGTCAGGGGCGGATGGTGGGTCGGTGGGGTCGGGTGCCGACGCGCTGGATGCTGCGGCCGGTGTTGAGCAGGCGGCGGCCGATGCGCAGCCGCAGGCGTTGTCCTCGGCAGCGGCGGCAGACCTTGACGGCCCGGCGGACCTGTCGAATGCCGGTTCCTCGGCACTTGCGGCAGGGCCCGAACGGGCTGACCGCGCACAACGCTGCGTAACTGGCGAGGATCAGTAGGACGGCGAGGCTAGCGAGAGCCACGGGGGCTCACATCCCTTCACGGGGCGGGGTTCGGGGGTTTTCGCAGGTGGGCCGCTAGACGCTAGTGCGCTGATCAGCGGCCCTACCGGTTGCTAGCGGGGCTGCTAGACCTAGCAGGCGCGGGTGCTAGGTCTAGCAGCGCTGCTTGAGCTAGGCGGCGGACCGATCGGCGTTACGGCGAGTGATGGCGGCGGCGACGTCGGCGCGCTTGATGCCGCGCCGGTTGGCCCCCTCGCCGGTGTCGGTCTGGCCCCAGATTTGGCCGGGCTTGATGCCCCAGGGCTTGAGCGCGGCGGTGACGTTCTCGCCCTCCCACCCCGCATAGGTCTCGGGGGTGTGGGCGGTTAGCCGGGCGGCGATGCGCTCGCACCAGACGGCCTTTTCGCCGTCCGCGATCACGTCGAGGACGTCGGCGAGGATGTCCGACCCATTGCTCTTCTCCGGGCCGTTGCCGATGGCGTGGCCGGTGACGTTGCCGTACTCCTCGCGGGCCTGGCGGGCGCGGGCGACGATGCGTTCGGCGGCGACGGCGTCCACGAACGCGGAGGCGACGATGCGCGGGTCGTCGCCCTCGCCGGCCATCCAGCAGATACCGCGGTCGGATCGGGAGAACATGGTGGCGCGGTAGCCCGACTTGTACATCGAGGTGCCGAGGACCATGTCGTTGGCGGGCTGGCCCATGACCTTGAGGCAGAACCGCAGCACCGCGTTCGCGCTGATGCCGGTGGGCAGGGACTTGGCGTCGGGCCGCTGGGTGCCGAACATGGCCACGATCCCCAGGGCGGGGCCGCGCTTGACCAGGTCGGTGCAGATGGCTTCGATTTCCTTGCCGTGCTCCTGGTGCTCGAATGGAACCTGGCACTCGTCGAACCCGACCACAATCGGGTGCAGCCCCAGCGACCGATCGGCGGCCAGCTCCGGGGTCACCTTGGACTCCGGGCAGCGCGAGCGCGGCAGGGACTTGATGACCTTTGCCCGGCGCCGCAGCTCTTCCTTGAGCTCCCGCAGGGACTCGACGACGTAGGCGATGTCCTCGTCCTCCTCGCCTGCCCGGTACCGGTGGCAGACCGGTTCGAGGGCGCCGAAGTCGCCGGTGCCCTTGAAGTCGAACGCGTGCACCTCGGCCCGCGGGTCAAGGGCGGCGATGAGCAGGAACAGCCGCATCAGGAACGTCTTGCCCATCCGCGGAATCGACCCGACGACGACGGAGGCGAACATGAGGGTGACGGCCACGTCGCGCATGCGCTGGTCGTTGCCGAACACCACCGGCCGAAACAGGTCCACCGTGCCAGTCTTCGCGAGCGGCCAGGCCGGTTTGGTGGTCTCGTTCATCGGCTTGTCCCCAACCCACAGAACGAGCCGTCCCTCGTGCTGCTCCGGGTCAGGGGAGGGCCAGACGCAGCCGGTCTTGCGACGCAGGCCGGAGGCGAGGGGCTTGCGGGCCTCCATGATGTCCTCGGGAGTGACGCCGTAGGGGAGATCGAGGTCGGCACGGTAGCCGGGCCCGTCGCGGACGATCTCCGAGACGAACCGCAGCCCGTTCATGTCCCCGCCCTTCTTGATGGCGGCGGTGATCTTCGCGTTCCCGATCGAGTCCAGGCCCCGGAGCACGATGGAGCCGGTGAGCTTCTGCACCTCCGTCTTCAGCACCGCCGGGCCGACGACCGGCGCGTCCGGCTGCTGGCCACCGAGACCGAGCAGCAGTACGCCGCCGGCGGTGAACGCGTACAGGAACGCGGGTGCCAGGACGTAGAGCCAGAGGGCGAACCCGACTCCGAATACGGCCGCGACCAGCGTGACGAGCCCACGTAGCCGCACCCGTCCGGCCCTCAGCCGGGCCAGGCGCATGTACTCCTCCACGTCCTCCGTCTGCACAGCGAAGGCGCGCAGCGGGGCAGCCTCGCGGTCCCACACCCACCGGTTGGTGGACGCGATGAACCGGCACGCGCCCCGCGGCGACATCAGCGCGAGGCGGCCCGCGTAGACGGGAAGGCGGACGCCATGGAACAGGGTCGCGTAGCCAAGGTTCGGGCCGGCGTGGCGGGCGGTGGCCAGGAAGTCGCGCCGGTTGGTGAGCCATCCGGCGAGCACGGGCTTGCGCTTCTCGATGCTCACCTTCGGGTCCGGAAGGTTGGGGTTGTCGACCGGCAGCGGCGCGGCCGGCGCATCGTCGTCGCGGTCTATGTCGGGGACGGGCCGCAGGTGCGCGGCCGAAGGGGTGTCGGTCATGCTGGGGTCTCTCCTGCTGCTCGAAAAGGGTGGTGGGAAGGGGCCCGGGGCGGCCGGGATGCTTGGCGGCTGTCGACCGCCCCGGGGCACAGCTACTTGGCGCCGTTCTTCTTGGCGTCGCGCTCTTCGCGCTTGCGGGCCTGCTCCAGGACGCGGTCGAACTTGCGCTGCAGGTCGCCCTGGTGGACACGGCCACCGTTCACGCGGTCGTCGGCGATGCCGCGCTTGGCCATCCGGGCGGTGAGCCATACGAGCTTGGCCTTCTCGCCTGTGGTGAGCTTGGGTTCACGCGGCATCGCGCACCGCCTGGCCCTGCTCCTCGATGGCGGCGGCGGTGGCGAGCTGCGCCCACACGGCCGCCTGCTCGACGACGCCGCGCGGCATGTCCGCCGGGTGCCAACTCGTGAGCAGGTTCTCGGCCTTGTCGCGAAATTCCTTGCTGGTCACGGTCACTTCTCCCGTCCGGGCCGGACTATCCGACTCCCCACCCGCCCCGGTGATGTCCGGGGCGGACAGGCAACCGTCAGCGACGGCGGCGGGCCCTGCTGATGTTCTTCGCCGCGTTCTTGCCGTCCTGGCCGCCGACCGACTTGACGACGGTGACGACGCCCCAGGCGCAGACGGCGGCGATCAAGGCGAGCAGCGCCAGGTTCGCGGCCATTGCGGTCAGGACACCGACCAGGAGGGGGCCGAAGTAGACGCCAGCCGCGACGGCACCGGCGCCGACACCGGAGCCGAGCGCGATGCGCTGCACCGTGCGATCGGGCGGCGCATGGTGCACGTGTTGGTGCACGACCTGCGGACCGCTGTACTGCGGCGGCTGTACGGCAGGCAACTGGTCGGGCTGGAGGTAGACGTGGGTGCCGTCCGGGAGCTGCACCACACGGGCGATGTCAGGCAGCGATTCCATCGGTGGTCCCTTCGGGGTAGGCGCAGGGCACGCAGGTGCCGAGCGAAGCGGGGATGACGTATCCGGCATCGCGCCCGCAGCCGGGGCACATGCGGCGAGCGGTGTTCGCCTTGGCGAGCGCCGCCCATCGGGCCGGTGTCATGGGGCGGATGGGCTTGGCGCGGTCGATGCGGTAGAGGTAGGCGACCAGCGGTCCGCGACGGCGGCGCGGTCGTAGGCACTGCGCGGCGACGCCCTGGCCACCCGGCCGGAGCCCGGCGGCCCTGAGTTGGCGGTAGGTGGCGTAGCCGTCCGGAGCCAAGCGCCAGGGAAAGGTGGGGATGCCGTGGCGCTCGCCGGTGGGGTCGTACAGGTCCCGGCGGCGGCCCATCAGGCGGCCCTCGCGCAGTGGTTCGGGTGGGTTGCGGCGCGGGCGAGTTGGCGGAGCCGGACTGCGCCGGAGGGTTCGAAGGCTGCGGCCCAGTCGCCGCTGATGTACTGCTCTGCGATGTAGCGGGTGTAGGCGGGCGGGATCGCTTCGGTGAGTTCGTGATGGTCGACGGTCCATGTGATGTCCATGGCCTGCTGCATCTCCGCGACGTTTCCCTTGCCGCCGCCTTTGCCGTAGGCGGCGATGTACGGGCCGTCCCGCCAGACGCCGTGTCGCCAGCCGCGGACCGGGCCGCGGTGCGGGCGGTGCGGCGGCTGGGAGGCCTCGTCGAGCCAGCCGAGTTCGAAGTGCCGGTGCCGGATCACGCCCAGTCCGAACATCTCGCCGCACAGGGTGAGGTCCTTGCGGATGCCCGCGCCGTTGACGTTCTCGATGACCCACGGCACGCCGAACCACTGGCCCAGCTCCCGCATCTGCGGGATCAGGTCGACGTACTGGCGGCCCTTGTTGGTGCCCTTGGTCAGCGTGCACTGCGACTGGCACGGCGGTGAGGAGTGCACCAGGTGGAAGTCCTGGCACATCTCCCGCATGGCATCGAGCGCGTCGCCCTCGAGGAACGTGAACGGGTACGAGGGCCGGGGCACGATGTCCACCCCGACGACCTCGAACCCCGCCCGCCAGTACCCCATCCCCGCACCACCGGCACCGCAGAACAAGTCCAGCACCCGCGGCCGGCGCCTCATCACGCGGCCACGCGCTTCCACGCGGCCCACAGGCGGACCTCGGAGGCGGAGTGACCGGCCGCCCGGAACCGGGTGGCCATATCCCGATACGACAGGGCGGGGGATTCGCTGTGACGGATCTCGTCGACCAGACGGTCAAGCTCCGCGTCCGCGAGCGCCGGGGCCGCGTTCAGAGCGAGTACCGGAACGGGCTCGCTGGGGCCCCAGACCGGCAGCTCCCACGCGGGTGTGACGCCGGGCGGGACGCGCGTCGTCACGCTGGTCAGCGCCCTACTCGTGTCCTCACCGTCCCGCGCGGATTCGAGCGTCGACCACGCCCGGGACAGCGTCTGTGCCGTCCTTGCTTGGACGCGTGCGACGCGGGCCCCGGCCTGCGTCACGGCCGTCAACCGCGTCTCCTCGGTCGCGGCATCGGCCCGCAGCCTGGCCCGGGACACGGCCGCTTCATCGCGGGCCTCCTGCTGGATACCCCGGATCGCTCCGAGCGCGCCCGGAGTGAGCGCGGTGCGCTCCCACAGGCTGTGGACCAGCCACAGGGCCTTTGCCGCGAGCGGCAGCCAGGCCACGGCGAGCCAGGCGCCGGCGGACTCCTCGGTGAGGGCGTGAGCTACCAGGACCCCGGTCGCGACCAGACCGAAGAACCAGCCGACGGCCGTGACCGGGGTGGAGTGATCGCCCTGCGCGGCCAGGCGGCGTTCGTAGGCAAGGGTGGCGAGCCATCCGCCGTCGATCCCGAGACCGACGACCAGGGCGACCGGCCACGGCATCGCCTCGCCCAGCCACATCACCACCACGGCGAGGGTGAGCACCATGGACACGGCCGTCATCGCGACGGCGGGCAGTACGGTCTTGGCCTTCATGCCGCACCCCCCACCACGTCGGTGGCGCGGTTGGCCAGGTCCCTGCGAGCGGCCATCACCCGGTTGCGGGCCCGGCGCACACGGCGGGTGTCCAGCTCGCTGGCCGGACGGTCAATCGTCATGATCTGCGCGTCCAGCAGGTCGACCTCCGCCAGGATCAGCGGCATCTCCCGCTCGATCGCGTCCAGCTCCGCGGCCGTGGGCCCGCGGTCGAAGTAGGTGGCGGTAACAAGCGCCTGAACAGCACCGATGTGCTTCATGAGTCGTGTTCCTCTCGCGTAGGAACGGCTCGAACAGCGGCCCCGGTGGTAGGACACCGGGGCCGCACGCCGTTGAAGTCGGTGAATCCGGCTCCCCTCAGCGCTGCTCGTACGAGACGAGCAGCGGAGGCAACCGGCCGCAGCGAGTGCTTGCGCGGTTGTTCAGATCTCCGATTCGCGTGGTGCCGCTGACCCCGGGGAGGTCTGGTTCCCGGGGCGCATCGCGGCGTCAATGTCGGCCACGCGGTTCTTTAGAGCCAATGGCGTGTCCCCCTGCGCGGGGTGTGGGGCCCGGTTGTGACGCGGGCCCGTTCTCGGTCGGCTGGTCTCCACTCGCCTCGGCCGGCGTCCTCACGGCCGTGGTGCTGCGGTGGATCACGCTGTCCAGTTGTTGAGCACCGCTTCCGAGCAGCCCCAAAAGGGCCCCCCTGATACGGCAGAGAACCGCAATCGCCCGACTGAGCTGATGCAGTACCTCCATTACAGGTACTGCATCGGGCTCCGTCAAGCCTGACGCCGAACTCTCCCGTTCTCGCGCTGGAACTTCTTGGCGCACCATCAGAATCTCTGCAGGCAAGGGGCGTTGTTCACCCCGCGCGTAGACACCTAAAGGTCATCTCGCTACGGTCAGGAAGTCCCTAGACGTCCCACCGGGGGTTGAGATGTCCAACGAGCGCTTACGGTCTGCTCTCTTGACGCAAGGCATGACCGTGCAGGACCTGGCTGAAGCGATCGAGGTCAACCCGAAGACGGTTGAGCGCTGGATCACGCAGGGGAAAGTCCCTTATCGGCGGCATCAGTACGCGACGGCGTCCGTGCTCAAAGTCGAGGTGACGACCCTATGGGAAGACTCCCGCACGGTGGACAGCGCGACCGACCTGAGCAGAGCGGAGATCGTGACGGTCTACCCGCATCGGCACATGGTGCCCGCCGGCCTGTGGCGGGAGATCTATGGGCGGGCCCAATCACACATTGACGTGCTGGTCTACTCCGGCCTGTGGCTCTCGGAGGATCCGCAGTTCATCGACTTGCTGAAGGCCAAGGTGCAGGGGAACGCTCAAGTACGCGTCTTGCTTGGCGACCCCGGTTGTGCGGCGGTGAAGCAGCGTGGCATAGACGAGGGCCACGAGATCATGGACGGCAAGATTCGCAACGCACTGATGAACTACCGCCCGCTGTTCAAGAGCCACCCGGACATCGGCTTCCGGCTCCACGACGCGACGCTCTACAACTCACTGTTCCGGGCCGACGACGAGATGCTCGTGAACACCCACGTCTACGGCATCGGCGCATACATGGCGCCCGTCCTGCACCTGCGACGCCTGCCGGGCGGCGGTCTCTTCGACACGTACGCGAATAGCATCGAGCAGACCTGGGGAGGCGCGCGCCAGGTGACGGATCACGACCTCACGGGAGCTTGACCATGGGACGAATTGACTACCTTCACGACCCCGATGCCCCGCCGGCCAACTCGGTGGTGCCGTCCGTCGTGGCGTTCGTGCAGAACGACGCAGGGGAGGTGCTGGTCATTCAGCGGTCCGACAACGGACGTTGGGCACTCCCTGGCGGCGGCCACGACGTGGGAGAGACGATCAGCGACACGGTCGTGCGTGAGGTGTGGGAAGAGACCGGCATCAAGGCCGAAGTCGTCGACATGTCCGGGATCTACACCGACCCGGGGCACGTAATGCTCTATGACGACGGCGAGGCGCGCCAGCAGTTCAGCATCTGTTTCCGCGCCCGGCCCGTCGGCGGGGATGTGCGTACGAGTAGCGAGACGACGCAGGTCCGCTGGGTCGCACCAGCGGACCTGGCAGGACTCGACATCCACCCAACGATGCGGCTCCGTATCGAGCACGCCATGGACCGGACACGGACGGCTCCCTACGTCGGCTGACGCTTCACCACGGCGACCCGTTCGAGTACGCGGGCGGTGCAGGAGAGGATCTCCGGTTCAGCGCGCCGGATGAACGTGCCGATAAGGCTGTCGGGCCCGTACCGCCCCGCGATCTCGGTCACGCGGTCAACGGGATTCGTCGGGGCCCCGTCCGGCGTCGTATTCATGTCGCAGAAGCAGAGCGCGTCGGAGAGCTCCGCGCGCTCGCGGGGGAACTCGGATTCCAGTTCCTCGCGCAGTCCGCGGGCCTCCGCCTCCATCCAGGCGCAGGAGTGGTGGGCCACGAGACGGATCACGCGAACGTCGGCATTGGCGACGTCCCTCAGGTACCGGGCGCCGTCGAGTGGGTGGAATCCGGTCTTGGCGAGGTCGGGTGAGTAGCCGATGTCGTGAAGTACCGCCGCGGCCTCCAGCAGCTCGGCATCTTCGCCCAGGATCGGGGCGATGATTCGAGCGCGCTCGGCGACCCCGAGCGAGTGCGCCCACCGCCGCGGTAGCGGCTCGGCGAGCAATGACTCCGCGAACGGGTAGGCCCAGTCGGTCAGTCCCGTGCTGCTCACGCTACGAACGCTCCTCTCGGCCCGGCAGGGCCAGTACGGTTCGCTGCTTTCCTTGTTGGCTCGTTGACAGCAGGCCGGCTGCCTCCAGCTTGTCGAGCGCTTTGGCCACCGTGGGCCGTGAGACACCGAAGCGCTCGGCCAGCACACTCGTGCTGGGGAAATGTGCCCCCACTTTGAGATCGTCGGTGCGGATCACCTCTGCGATCTGCTCGGTCAGCGGCCGCCGGTCACGCTCCTGCCCCGGCCGGACGACGCGCCACCGTCCCCCGGGCACCCGCTCGGCTCGCCCCTCCTTCTCCAGGACACCGAAGACGCGCAGCGCGACCCCGCGTGAGACCCCGTGGTTCCGCATGAGCTCCGCCGCCGACGGCAGCTCGGCCATTTCCGGCTTGGCATCAATCTCTGCCTTCACCACATCGGCAATCCTCAGGAAGGTTCCCCGAGGGCTAGCCTCCTGCGACACCTGGTCTCCCTTCTCGTGCTCGTGTTCGTGGACAAGCGTCCCACGGCATCGTTTCGGCTCCGGAGTCGAGCGGGTCGGGTTTCATGAGCTCGTACTTTCCCTACGTGGTTTAAGGCGGCTCGCTCCGCTCGCCGCGCGCGCTCCCCGGCGTCACCGCCGGGGACGACGCTCCTGTCTCTGCCCCGCTCCGTCCCCGGCTACGTCGGTCGCGCGGCTAGAGCGAAGCGTCTTGCCCGAGTTGAGGGCGGCCGGCACGAGGTTTGGGCGGTCGGCTCCGCGGCTTTAGGTAGCCACCATGGGGCGAGCCTCGAAGATCATGGCCCCAACGTCGTGCTTTAGCGGGCAGGTCCACAGACTGCCCGACTCGCCGGAAGCTTGCGGGGCCATGATCTCTCGCCCCATGGCAGCTCCCGACCAAAGCCGCTCCGCCGCCCGTTCGGGCAGCCTGACGCTCGACAGGCTACCGGCTAGTACAGATCACTCTCGTTCCTTAGCCGTCGAACTATTTGCCCAGGAAGTGACTCCCATGCCTCGACCGGCTTTTCGCTTTCTCCTACGATGTGATCGATTCTGTCGAAGTTGATGCCCCATCGTTCTGAGGCTGCCTCGATTGTGGCGAGCAGGCGGCCCGTAGCCATTTCGGGAACCTCGGTCAGAAGAGGGCCGGCCAAGTGCAATGATGCGCGGGAACGTTCGATTGCGCTCGGTGCATAGCGCATATCCAGCAGACGTAGAATCTGTAGTGTTTCATCGCCCACCCGGTTGCCGGAGGAGTGCTGCTTCCAGAGCTCGCTGCAGAGGTCTAGGAAGACGCGACCTTTCGGCGTTGCCCGTGTAAGCGTCGTACCACCCCCAAACTGTGCCAGAAAGCCGCAGCCAAGAAGACGTACAAGACGGTCGCGGATTGCTCCCTGAGACACGTTCAGTGCTTCGGCCAGCTCCCTTGGCCTGGAGTACTGCTTCTGCTGGGTGGAAATGGCGTGAAGAACAGTCAAATGCAATCCCGGGAGTCCACCTGTTCGTATGAAGAAGCGCGCATCCTCTCGAGTTAGGTTACCGAATACCACGTTCATGAGGATGTCGCGGCTGATGCTTTCGTGCAGCATCTCTTGCACGACCATGCGCTGGTCCTCAATATCTGCATCGAAGTCCTGGGGCACCCAAAAGACTCGAAGGCGGTGTGGCGCGACAGGGGAAGCGCCGGATCGGAAATCTTTTATGGCTTCGGAGAGTAGTCTGCGAGCCTTTACCGTGTCTCTGGCGACGTAGGCACAGACCTCGGCGTCGGGATCGAGCAACATGGTGCGAAGGTCTTTATCGACGCCAGCGGTGTGATTCCACAGGGTTTGTCCGACCAGGGGGCGTGACCAGTCGCGCAGGAGCTCGCATGCGAAGTCGAACTTACGTCGCTCTGCCTCCACGTAGGCGTAGAGGTTAGTGGCCGAAAGGCGACTCAGGGTTGTCGTAACACACTGAGATAAGAACTGATGCTCGGCGGATTCAGTCATGGTTACTGTGTTGTGCCTTTCCATCTCGGAAGGTAGCGTGCTTAACCTTAAGCCCTGAGCGTACCTTTGCCTGGAACTCCGCTTTCGAGAATCTCTGTGATCACCGAAGCTTTCCAGACCACGCCGAGATCTGAATTCTCGTTAATGCGTCCTGAGTAAACCCCTAGAAGATTCACCAGAGGTCCGGACATCATCGCGAGGGATCCATCATGCATAGCGGTCGGGCCGCCGGGAGAATAGGCGATTACCGGGGACCCTGACTGCCCCTCACGAGTCCTTGCGTCGATCAGGAAGCAAGGAACATCGTCAAAATCAACTTCCGGTTCAGAAGCGATGGCGCCCTTGGTCCAGATTGCGAATACACCCCCTGCGGTTCGCCCGAAGGGAAATCCGATGATGTTGACGAAGTCTGACACTTGTGCCCGTAGTTGGAATTTGCTCGCCGCAACTTGATAGGGGTGTAGATCTATGGCATCCAGGTTGGACATCGGAAGCGCTACTACGTCGACACGACGCCCGAAGCGTGGATGCTCCAGCCAAGCCGCATCTCCGTCCTCGGTCAACAAGGGTTGGGGGATGGGTTGCCACTCGATCCGGTCATTCTTCTGAGGCAAAAGCATGGGAATGTGTAGCGTATCTGGAGTCGCTCCGGTTCTGCTGCGGGGTTGGCCGGTGCCGGGGTGGCGGCCGCTTGCGACGTGCCAATTGGTTATCAAATACGGAGCACCGTCTTTTAGGACTACGAAGCCAGTGGCGCTACCGATTTGTTGACCGTTGGTCGTGGCCACCAAGAATAGCGACTGGACAGACGGCTCGGAAATGAGCATGTATTAATCCCTCCGTCAGCAGGAAAGCCGGTGATCCGTAATGGCTTCCTGGGCGCCTGTTGAGGGGCAAAGATATACGTACTGGTGCCTAACCGGCAGGGCTTTGCTGGCACTCGTCGTGCGTTGTCGGTCCTCAGCCGTAGCCTTCAGCCATGCGCAAGGAGCGATCGCACGGGGTCCGTGCTCCAGGCAATGGCTGAGCACGACGAGGCAGGACGCGAGGCGTTCCTAGCGAGCTACGGCTTCGGCGAGGCTCGTTCATACGTTCTCGTACATGACGGGCAGGCTTACGACTCGAAGGCGATCGCCGGAGTGGCCCACAAGTGGGACCAGGGGCGCGCTGCGCGAACTGTCACCGCATGATCCACCGGCGCGCACCGTGACCGACTCCCGCGGACCTGCGAGCGACCATCGAACGTTGACGATCATCGCGAAGCCGCCCGAACGTCATTCAGCAGCGCACGGCGACGGTAGCTGAGAAGCTCTGACATGGACGTCATCGCACCAGGGAGGGGCAATGTTCGAGATGGCAGGGCACAGACTGCAGCAAGGTTTCGGCGAGTTGGGCGATCTGACGGGTCGCACGCTGGACGAGATCGTCACTGCTGTGGGCGGGCCAATCAGTCGGAGCATGGTGGGGCCGGGCCAAACTCTGGTCCAGTGGCAAGACGGTAGCTACCACATCGGAATCCTCTTTGAGGCAAACGAGTTCGCGGGCATCATGAGCGAAGACTCGGGATTGTTGCCCGGCGGGCGGAGGCTGGCACAGGGCTTTGCAAGCCTCGGTGACTTGGCGGGCCGCAGCAAGGACGACATCAGTGCCGTGGTTGGGCCTCACTCCAGCTTCAGCGTGGCGGGGCCCGGGCAGGTACTCCTGCAATGGCAGAGCGACGTGTACCACATAGCGCTGCTCTTCGAGGGGGACGTCTGCGTCGGGATCACTCACGAGTTCGCGATCTGACTTCGTTCCTCCGAGACCGTGCGTGCCAGATCTGTGCCAGAAGTTGCGGTCGACCACGGTCGGTCAAGGGGGGCGAGGGGGCAAGCGCCGGGCAGTAGGTGCAGCACCGCCATAGGCAGGTGACCCGGAAGAACCGGTTAGAGTCTGCGCCAGGCTTACAAAGCAGATGTCGGGGACAGTGCGCGCCCAAAGAGACCAGTCAGCCGCGGTTATGCGGGGCGCGCAGCGTGGGTCTCTCTGCGGTCGGCGCGAGACGAACAGCTCGCTACGACCGTCCAGATGTGGATAAATCGTCATGCAGGTTGAAGGAGGGCCGCATATCAGATCATCCTTGCCACCATGAGCCTTGTCTCCACCTCCTTGGACGTGCCCTTCATGGGCGACTACGCCTACGACTGGGCCCTGGTCGATGTGGAGACCTCGGGGCTCATAGCTCGGCGAGACCGCGTCCTGTCCGTAGCAGTGATCACGATCGGTCCGGACGGCGAGCAGACCGGGGAGTTCTCGACGCTGCTCAATCCGGGGTGCGATCCGGGGCCGGTGAACGTGCACGGGCTGACCGTCGAGCGACTGCATGGGGCGCCGACCTTCGACCAGGTCGCCGGGCGGATCGGAGCGATGCTCCAGGACCGGGTTCTGGTCGCCCACAACGCCCAGTTCGATTACGACTTCCTGGCCTACGAGTTCGCCCGTGCGCGGATGTGGCTGCCGGTGTCGCAGCGGCTGTGCACCCTGGCTCTGAATCGCCAGGTGGATCCTCCGACGGACGACATGAAGCTCGGCACCCTCGCCGCCCATTACGGCGTCCCCCAGCAGCGTGCTCACGATGCGCTGGACGACACCCGTGTGCTGGCCGGGATCCTGTGGGCATCACTGCGCGAGGCAGCGCGGCTCGATCTGCCCCTACCGCTGGTGACCTGCCCGCCCCGGGCAGAGTCCCAGTTCACGCCGAAGCCGCCGAAGTCTCCCTGCGCGTACCGCAATCCGGGACGGCTGGCTCCCGGCGGGCCTCTCCAGCAGGGGATGAAGGTCGCGATCACCGGTGAGACCGCCCATGCCCGAGCGGAGCTGGTCGGGCGGGCGGTTGCCACGGGGCTGAACATGATGACCTCCGTAAGCCGGCACACCAGCGTGCTGGTCACCAATGAACCGGCGTCCGATTCAGCGAAGGCCCGACGCGCGCTCGCCGAAGGCGTTCCGGTCATCGATGAGCACACCTTCCTACGGCTGTTGGCCGACGTACGGCCGGGGGCAGCGCATCAGGCGGCTGTCGCTGTCGTCCCAGTGGCTGAGCCGGAAGCAGAACCAGTCGTCGGACCCGTGGAGCCGGTGCCGACCACAACAACTGCCGCACCCGTTCCGGAAGCAGCAGCCCTCCCCACGACCGCCCCCGATGTCTCAGTACCGGCTCCGCGCCAACCGGAGCCCGCCGTCGGCACCTTGGACAGGCCTCTGGCGGGGCGCCGCGTGCTGGTGCTCGGTGGTGCCCATGCCGATGCCGCGGCGACTCGCACCCGCATCGTCGGGCTGGGCGGGTCCGCCGCGGTCAACCTGTCCGCCAGCGTCACCGACGTCGTGCTCCTGCCGGGAGGGGAAGGCGACCGGCGCATGAGCCGCATCACCGCCCTCGGGCTCCCCGTGCACGACCTGCACTGGCTCACCGCTCCAACCGCCGCTTCCCCGGCCGAGGCGGCTCTCCGGCTTCAGCAGCCGCACGTGATGCCGAGAGGCGGGGTCATCGACCTGCCCATGCCGCACGGCAGACCCGCGCCAGAGTGGTACGTCACCGCCAGCTGGGCCCCGCAGTCCGGCTACGAAGTCGACGTCGTCGCCTTCCTCCTCGACGAGGACGAACAGGTCACCTGCGACGGAGACTTCATCTTCTACGGAGCTCCGGAGAGTCCGGCCGGGACTGTGCGGCTGCTGACCGGCGGCCCGGCCGAACAGACCATCGCCCTCGACCTGGCTTCCCTGCCGCCCGCGACGCACAAGGTCGTCGTCGCTGCGGCCATCGACGGCGCCGCCACCTTCGGGACGGTCGGTGCGATCCAGATCGGCGCGGCTCCCGGCAGCAGCGGGGCCCCGCTTGCCCGGGCCACCCTGGATGCCGCCACCACCGAGCGCACCATGCTGCTCGCGGAGATCTACCGCAGGGGTCCGGTCTGGCGCCTACGCGCCGTCGGCCAGGGCTACGACCACGGCCTCGAAGTGCTGGTACGCGGATACGGGGTCGACATCGCCGACTGAACGATGGTGCCGGAGGCGGAGGTCTGCGCGTCAGCTGAGTCTGGATCAAGCCCAGGCGACGTGGTGCTGCCCCGACCTATGTGCTGTACGAGGCAGGGAGCCGCCGACCCTTAGCTGCCAGCTGCTGCACGAAGGGCCAGCGGCGGTCGGTGGACCCGCGGACAGGGTGGAGCAGGTCGCCGCTTTAGGATTCTTTGACCAGCGCGAACGCCACAAAGTGGAGCCGTCCTCCGAAGACGTGTGCACGTGACCATTGACCTCTACGCGAGAGATGCCCGGGCCGTCTCCGGGCCGTCGGAGGGCGGCCGCAGGCCACCACTGCCCACCAGCGCTCACCATTCAACGGGCTTCCTTACCTGCGGCGTTATGGATCCCGGCAGCGCGGTTCAGCCAAGCGTCACTTCCTGCGCAACAAGAAGCAGGAGTGGGAGGAGTACCGCAGCGAGGTCACCGCCTTCGAGCTGCGCAAGTCCCTGCCGGTGCTGTAGGCGCGGATCAGGCGTCGAGGGGCCCGCACGACCCCTCGGCGGGTCCTGAAGGGCCCACTGATGTCGGATCACCTCGCCGTGCGAGCCCCGCCGCCTCCTTACTCGGGCGGCCGGGCTCGCGGTGGGCGTGCGTCGTCAGTCGTCGAGCACCGCGAGATCGAGGTCGCGCAGGCGGTCCGCGTCCGCGATCACGTCGATCTCGGTGATCCTGCCGTTGGCGAAGCCGAAAGCCAGTGCCAGGAACAGCCGGCCGCGCGGCGCCATCACCAGCCCGACCGCTCCGTTCACCAGCGCCGGCTGGGAGAACCTGGCCCGCTGCGCGGCGGCGCCCGCGCCCTTGGCCACCTTCTCGGCGCCCCGGACGACAAGAGGTTCGGGAGTGGGGCCCGCCGCCCGGTCGGCCCGGAGCACCACGTCCGGGTGGAGCAGGGAGACCAGCGCCTCGAAGTCCCCGCCTCGCGAGGCGGCGAGGAACGCGTCGACGACTCGGCGCTGACGGCTCAGATCGGACTCCGGAACCGCCGCGCCTCCCTT
The DNA here is from genome assembly GCF_040613325.1 of Streptomyces sp. NPDC006283. NCBI lineage: Bacteria > Bacillati > Actinomycetota > Actinomycetes > Kitasatosporales > Streptomycetaceae > Streptomyces > Streptomyces sp. NPDC006283. The sequence continues at coordinate 27,216 of NZ_JBEXRZ010000048.1, forward strand.
CACCCGTCGGCGGGCGCGGCTCGCGAGCTGCCTGGCCGCGGTCGGCGAGCGCTCGATCATCGGCCCGATCTCGTCGAACGGCACGGCGAACATGTCGTGCAGCACGAAGGCGAGACGCTCCGCCGGAGTGAGGGTGTCCAGCACCACCAGCAGGGCCAGCCCCACCGAGTCGGCCAGCACGGCCTCCTGCTCGGGGTCGGGCGCGTCCTCGAGGCCGGCCACAGGGTCGGCGGGCCGTACGTCGAGGGGCTCCTCGCGTCGGGAGCGGCGTGCGCGCAGCATGTTCAGACACACGCGGGCCACCACCGTCGTCAACCACCCGCCAGGGTTCTCGACGCTGCGGGCGTCGGCCCGGTCGATGCGCAGCCAGGCTTCCTGGAGCGCGTCCTCGGCCTCGGTCGCCGAGCCCAGCATCCGGTACGCCACCGCGCGCAGCCGCAGCCGGTCCTCCTCGAAACGCCGGGTCAGCCATGCCTGCTCGTCGCTCACGTCGCATCCCTCACGTCATCACGTCATCTGCCCCGTTGCGGAGTCTCGTAGAAGTAGACCCCCCGTGCCCTCCTGATGTGACAGGAACGGCGGGGACGACGGTGTGGCCGGTGACGGGGCCGCGACCGGGCATCGAGGACAGGAACCGTCCTAGATATCCGCCGCTGGGATGCGAACCCCACCGCGTACGCCGACCCTGGAGTCGGGGGAACCCTGCGTCGAGGAGGAAAACCCCATGTCCATGATGGACAAGCTCAAGAACATGCTCAAAGGCCACCCCGAGCAGACGGACCAGGGCATCGAGAAGGCCGGCGACTACGTGGACGGCAGGACCCAGGGCAAGTACAGCCGCCACGTGGACACGGGCCAGGAAAAGATGCGGGAGCAGTTCGGTGGCGGCGGTACCGGTGCTGCGGGCGGTACTCCTGGACAGGAGCGTCGCGACGAGCCGCCGGCCCCGTAACAGCACTCGAACCGCACGCGTGTGAAACGGCCCGGTCCGGGTCGGCGAGCGTGGCCGCCGACCCGGACCGACGTGCGTCTACACCCGGCCCCGCTTGCGGGCCAGCAGGTATGCCTGCGGCGTCTTCTCGTCCGGCTCCGCCTCGCGCACCAGACGGGCCCGTACCTCGAACCCGGCCTCGCCGAGCAGGGCTTCCACCGTGTCCGGCTGCATCCGCTGGAAGTCGAGCGCGATGGAACGGCCGAATGCCTCGGTGTGCCGTGAGATGTCCGACCCGACCTGAAAGGCGAGCGCCAGGTGCCCGCCCGGCCCGAGCAACCGGTGGAAATCAGCCAGCACGGCCGGGACCCGAGCCGGTGGCAGGTGGATCAGCGAATACCAGCCGACGATCCCGCTCAACGAGCCGTCCGCGAAGCCGCCGAGCTCCGTCATCGAGCCCTCGTCGAACCGCAGTTGCGGGTACGTCTGCCGGGCCAGCGCGACCATGACGGGGGACAGGTCGACGCCTCTGACGTCCACCCCGAGACTGTGGAGATACGCCGTCACCCGCCCCGGCCCGGACCCGAACTCCACCACGGGGCCGCCCCCGTCGGCCGCGACGGTTTCCGCGAAGGCCGAGAGCATGGCACGGGCAAGGGGTTTCGCCTCCGGCTCGGCCTTGAAGAGCTCCGCGTACCCCTCGGCGATGGCGTCGTACGACGCACGGATGTCGGTGAGGAAGGCGTCTTGCGGCGAGCGTGCCCTCATGGCGGGCGAGTGATGGGATTCCATGCGGCAGGGATACCAGCCGCCTCTGACAGTGCGCCCTCCGGCAGTGAAAGCCGGCTCGGCGAAGGACGGACGCCTCGGTCCCTGCGCGCCGGGCGGCGATGCAGCGGCTGCAGCCGCTTCCCATGACTCCGGTTCCGCCGCCGACTCCGGTTCCGTCGCGCACGGTTCGTGGGGTGCCGTGCAGCCTCCCGCGCAGGCGAGCGGTTCGGGGCCGGGGCTGTGCTGCCGGGCTCCTGGGACGCGCGTCTTCCCGGCGCAGACCGCACCGCCGGGGCCGGCCGCTGCACCGGCCGGCGGGCCGGGCGCCCCCAGTGCCCGGCTCCCGCGCGGCGCGGGCCCTCAGCGCTCCGAGAGCGGTGACGGCGCCTCCTGGACGCACCAGCTGTTGCCGTCGGGGTCCTTGAAGAACATGAACGAGTTCCACTCCTCGCCCGGCCCGTCCTCCCAGCCGGTCGCGCCCACGTGCTGGATCGGTGTCACCGGGACACCGCGCGACATGAACTCGGAGTGAGCCGTCGCGAGGTCCGTGACGCACAGCTGGAGGCCGTGGAGGGTGCCGGGGGACATCACGGGCTGCTCCGGGTGCGCCGGCATGCCGCTCAACAGCGCGATCGAGCAGCGTGAACCGGGCGGGGTCAGCTGGATGATCCGCATGCCGGGGACGACCTCCGAATCGAGATCGACCTTGAAACCGCACGCTTCCGCGTAGAAGGTCTTCGAGCGGTCCAGGTCCGCGACCGGGACGGGGACGACCTCGAGGGTCATTTCCACGGTGGTTCCTTTCGTCGGGTTCGACGCGCGTACCGGGCCGCGTCAGTGGTCGAAACGCCAGCGGGTCTGGCCGTACGGGTCGCCCTTCGCGAAGCCGAAGGCCGTTCGCGGCGCCACCCGGAACACCACGGCCTCGACGCCGTCGCCGACGAACACCCCGTCACCGACCTCGAACGTCCAGTCGGGACCGTACTTCTCCACGTAACGCCCCGCCAGGGCGCGCAGGCTCGGCTCGTCGGTCACCCGGACCGCCTCGCCCTCGACGACCACGTCCACGCCCTCGCTCAGGGAGGGGCGCCCGGTCGTGAGGACGACCTCCCGGTTGTGCCGGAGGTTCTTCGCCTTGCGCTCCTCGGCGCCCGTGCAGAAGTGCAGGGCGCCGTCGTGCCAGACGGCGATCAGCGGTGTGACGTGCGGTCGGCCCTCGGGCCGTACGGTCGTCAGCCAGAAGACCTCGGCGCCGCGCAGCTGGGCGAGCGCCTCGGACCAGTCGGCCGGCGACGCCTTCGGATCGCTGTAGCGGGCGTCCAGTTCCGGCTGGGGCGCCGGCAGGGGCTCGGTCGCGGGCATGGCGCGTCCTCTCACGACGGGTGACGGTTCAGCGCATGTGTAGACCGCCGCGGCGCCCCGTACTCATCTCTCAGCCGACCGGCCCCCACCGGCCGCCCGCCGAGGACCAGTACAGCCGGCCGTCCTGGCCGACGGCACCGACCCCCGCGCCGGCGCCCGCCGGCGCGCCGACGAACAGCGGCCCGGAAGACTGCCAGGGCGCGCGGTCGGCCGGCTGCCACGGCGCCCCGGCCGAACCGGATCGTCCCGCTGCGCCGGTGCCGGTGCCGGTGCCGGTGCCGGGCTTCGGCAGCGAGGTGCCCGGCACACCGGTGCCCGAGCGGACGGCGAGCACCGCGCTGTCCGGGCCCGAGGCGCTCACCGGGCCGAAGCCCGTGGGTCCACCGAGATCGACGACAGGGGAGGCCAGGGGGCCGGAGAAGCGGGCCGTGCGGACGTCGCCGGAGACGGGCTTGCGGAACCAGAGCCGTACGCCGTCGCCGTCCGGCGTCGCGCTCAGCGCCAGGGTCGTCGGCGGCAGCCGGGTCGCCGACGGGCCGCTCAGCGGGGCGCCCGGGGTGGCCTGCGTCCAGGACAGGACCGTCTGCGGCGTGGCGACGAACACATGCTGACGGCCGCTCGCGTCCGAGGCCACCGCCGGGTCGCCGTGCAGGTCGCGGCCGCCGCGTTCCTGCCACGCCGGAGCCCAGGAGCCGTCCGTCCGCTGGGCGCGGGAGCTGAGTGAGTGGTGGCCGTTGCGGAGGTAGACCGTGATCCGGCCGGCCTTGTCGACGGTGGCCGCCGGAGCGCTGATGTCGGACCTGCCGGAGGCGTCGTCGCGTCCCGGGGTGCCCAGCGACTGCCACGGCCCGAACTCGCCGTCGGGCGTGCGCTGGACGGCGGTGACGACGTCCCTGCGGTAGTCGGCCGGAGCCGCCCCCAGGGACGTACGGGTGGCGAAGACCGCGATCCGGCCGTCGGCACGACGAACGGACGTGACGCCACTGTCGATCCCTGTGCCGCCCAGCAGCCGGGGCCCCTCCCACACGCCGTGCGCCGACCGGTGCCACACCGCGAGGCGGGTGTCGAGCACCGAGAACGCCCATGCCCCGCCGTCCGCGCCCGGCTGCACCCATGACGTGGACTCGCCGCGGGTGTAGCGGACGGAGTCGGTCCACCCGTGGCCGCCGGGGCGGGCGGCCACCTTGCGGTCGCCGCACCCGGCCTGCTCGTCGCCGCAGTAGTTCTTGTCGTCCATCCACGCGTACGTCCGCATGGTGCGCAGCTTCGCAGCGGCCGTCTCGGGGTCGAGGGTGCGCGGCAGGCCGCTGGTGAGGTAGCCCAGATAGTTCTGCACGGAGAAGGCGGGGTGGCCGGGCGCCGCCGCGTACTGCGCGAGCGCCGCCTGGGCGAACCGCGCGCCGAACATGTGGTCCTGGTGGTCGGAGTGGTTGCCCGTCGCCGCGATCACGCCGGGCGTCGGGTCCTGCATCCGCACATGCGTCGGCTCGAACCGCTCCAGCAGCCCCGCCACCGTGTCGACGACCTGCCGCTTGCTGTACGCGAAGTCCCGCACGACCGGGCTGCCGGAGGCGAGCTGCGACCGCAGCCGGTCCACCCGGCCGTCCCACAGGCCGTGCAGGCTGCTGGGACGGTCCCCGTGTATCGACCCCGCCTCGCGCAGCTGCACCCACACCAGGCTGATCCGGGGACGGGCCACCAGAACGTCGAGCTCGGCCGAGCCGCCGCCGGCGGTGCGTATCGCGGTGCGTCGCCAGGGGCTGGTGCGGTCACCGGTGGCCATCTCCGCGTACGCCGCACGGATGCCGTTCTGCCGGGCCTCCGCGTAGCGCTCCTTGTCGGCGGCGGGCGGGGCGACGGGAGCCATCGGGCCGGTGCGGGCGGCGTTGACACCGTCGGACTCGCCGGCCGTCAGATAGACGGAGGTGAGGGGGTGGCCGGACACGACGGCCTGGCGGGTGTCCGGGTTCATGAAGAACAGGTCGTCGTCCGGGTGCGCCACGATCTGCATCACCGACGCGGTCCCCGGGCGGGCCGCCGCGGCCGGCTGCTTCCCGTGCCCGCCCGGCTCCGCCGAGGGGCGGGTCCCGGGGGCCGTCCGGGACACGTCGGAGGTGGCGATGTCGGCGCCGACGAAGGCGCCCATGCCGAGGAGCGGGGCGATGACGAGGGCCGCCGCCGGGGCACGGCGGGACAGCAGGGCGAAGCGGCGGCGAAGCCCGGACGAGCGCATTCGGTGGTGCTTTCGGTGTTCAGGTCGGTCAAGGTTCTGACCGGCGAGAACATGGATCACCGCTGGTCGGCCGTGAAGACGGAGATACCGAGGATGCGGTTCACCGGGGCCGATGAGGGCGGAACATGGTGTATCTCACGTGCCGCGTACGTCACTTGTGGAGTGCGTCACCGGCCACCGGCCCGAGCGGCCGGCGCACCGGGACACGACTGCGCGTGGTCCGCCGGGGCCGGTCCGCGGCCCTGCGGCTACGCTCGGGCGCACAGGGCGGCATGGGCGAGACGGCAGGACGGGAGACCGGGATGACGGTTCCGGGGCGCAGGAGCAGCACCTTCACCCGGCTGCTGAGGCATGGTTTCACCGACGCCTCCGCCGCCGGACGGCTCCTCGACCTCCCCGACATGTCGTCGGTGCGCAGCGATCCGGTCCTCCTCGACGCCCTCGGCGCCACGGCCGACCCGGACCTTGCCCTGCGCGCGCTCGTACGCCTCGTCGAGGCGCATGAACCGGGCGAAAGGCGTCGGTTCCTGGACAATCTCGTCACGGCGAAGCCGCTGCGCGACCGGCTGCTCGGCGTCCTCGGCGCGTCCGAGGCACTCGGCGACCACCTGGCCCGCCATCCTCGTGACTGGCACGCCCTCGCCACCTACGAGTCCGCCGATCTGCACCCGGGCGTCGCGGAGTTCGAAAGCTGCCTCGCCGACGCCACCGACCCCGACTCCCTGCGCGTCTCCTACCGCCGCTGCCTGCTGTCCATCGCGGCCCGCGACGTGTGCGGCACCACCGACGTCGCCGAGGCCGCCGCCGAACTCGCCGACCTGGCCACCGCCACCCTGCGCGCGGCCCTCGGCATGGCCTGCGCCGCCGCGCCCGACGACGCCGCAGCATGCCGGCTCTCCGTCATCGCCATGGGCAAGTGCGGCGGCCACGAGCTCAACTACGTCTCCGACGTCGACGTCATCTTCGTCGCCGAACCCACGAACGGCACGGAGGAGGCCAAGGCCCTCCAGGCCGCGACCCGGCTCGCGTCCCACCTGATGCGCGTCTGCTCGGAGACGACCATTGAGGGCACCATCTGGCCCGTCGACGCCAACCTGCGGCCCGAGGGACGCAACGGGCCGCTGGTGCGCACGCTCTCCAGCCACCTCGCCTACTACCAGCGCTGGGCCAAGACCTGGGAGTTCCAGGCCCTTCTCAAGGCCCGGCCCGTCGCAGGCGACCCCGCCCTCGGCGAGGCGTACATCGAAGCCGTCGCCCCGCTCGTCTGGCAGGCCGCCGAGCGCGAGAACTTCGTCGCCGACGTCCAGAAGATGCGCCGCCGCGTCGTCGACAACATCCCCGTCGCCGAGATCGAACGCGAACTGAAACTCGGCCCCGGCGGTCTGCGCGACGTCGAGTTCGCCGTCCAGCTGCTCCAACTCGTCCACGGCCGCAGCGACGCCACCCTGCACAGCGGCACCACCCTCGAAGCCCTTCAGGCCCTCGCCGCCGGCGGATACGTCGGACGTGCCGACGCGGCCCAGCTCGACGAGGCGTACCGCTTCCTGCGCGCCATGGAACACCGCATCCAGCTCCACAAGCTGCGGCGCACCCACCTGGTGCCCGAACAGGAGGCCGACCTGCGCCGCCTCGGGCGCTCCCTCGGCCTGCGCACCGATCCCGTCGCCACACTCAACCGGGAGTGGAAGCGGCATGCCTCCGTGGTACGCCGGCTGCACGAGAAGATCTTCTACCGGCCGCTGCTCGACGCCGTCGCCCAGCTCACCCCCGGCGAGACCCGGCTCAGCCCCAAGGCGGCCGGCCAGCGCCTGGAGGCCCTCGGATACGCCGACCCGACCGCCGCCCTGCGCCATCTCGAGGCCCTCGCCTCAGGGGTGAGCCGCAAGGCAGCCATCCAGCGCACCCTGCTGCCCGTCCTGCTCGGCTGGTTCGCCGACTCCGCAGACCCCGACGCCGGCCTCCTCGGCTTCCGCAAGGTGTCCGACGCGCTCGGCAAAACGCCCTGGTACCTGCGGCTCCTGCGCGACGAGGGCGCGGCCGCGGAGAACCTGGCGCGCGTGCTGTCCGCCGGGCGGCTCGCGCCCGACCTGCTGCTGCGCGCCCCCGAGGCCGTCGCCATCCTCGGAGACCCAGGCGGACTGCGTCCCCGCGGCCGTGACCACCTCGAGCAGGAGATCCTCGCCGCCGTCGGCCGGGCCGACACCGCGGAGGCGGCGGTCGCCGCGGCCCGAGGAGTACGCCGCCGGGAGCTGTTCCGTACCGCCGCGGCCGACCTCATCGGCTCCTACGGCACCGAGGACAACCCCGCGGAGGGCGACCCCGGCACGTTGGTCGACCGCGTCGGCGACGCCGTCACCGAACTCACCGCCGCCACCATCGCCGGGGCGCTGCGCGCCGCCGTACGCGACAAGTGGGGCGACACCCTGCCCACCCGCTTCGCCGTGATCGGCATGGGCCGCTTCGGCGGCCACGAACTGGGCTACGGCTCCGACGCGGACGTCCTCTTCGTGCACGAACCGCGCGACGGCGTCGACGAGCAGGAAGCGGCACAGGCGGCCGCCGCGGTCGTCGCCGAGATGCGCAGGCTGCTGCAGCTGCCCACCGCGGACCCGCCGCTGCTCATCGACGCCGACCTGCGGCCCGAGGGGCGCAACGGGCCGCTCGTGCGCACGCTCGCCTCCTACCGGGCGTACTACCACCGCTGGTCGCTGGTCTGGGAGAGCCAGGCGCTGCTGCGCGCCCTGCCCATGGCGGGCGACATGCCCCTCGCCGAGGCGTTCATCGACCTGATCGACCCGCTCCGCCACCCGCGCGAAGGGCTCGGCGACGAGGCTGTGCGGGAGATCCGTCGGCTCAAGGCGCGCATGGAGTCCGAACGCCTGCCGCGCGGCGCCGATCCGACCCTGCACACCAAACTCGGCAGGGGCGGCCTCAGCGACGTCGAATGGACGGTCCAACTGCTCCAGATGCGCCACGGCGCCACGGAGCCGGGACTGCGCACGACCCGCACCCGCGAGGCCCTCGCGGCGGCCCGCACCGCGGGCCTCATCTCTGCGGACGACGCCCAGACCCTCGACGAGGCCTGGGTCCTGGCGACCCGCGTTCGCAACGGCGTGATGCTGGTCCGCGGCCGCGCCGGCGACACGTTCCCCTCCGAGGCGAGGGAACTCGCGGCGGTGGGGCGGTATCTGGGCTACGGCCCGGGACACGTGGGAGACATGCTGGACGACTACCGCCGGGTGACGCGACGGGCGCGGGCCGTGATGGAGTCGATCTTCTACGACGCGTAGGCGAGCTCCGGCCTCGCCGGGTATCTCTCCCCGGGCCGGGGCAATTCAGGCCCCACTGAGGGCCCCCACGGCCGCCGGGCCGTGGCGGAGTGTGAGGCGCGGGGTTCGGGCGGAGCCCCGACAGGACGGCCCGCCGGGGGCGTCAGGCGCGGGCTGCAGGCAGGAAGCGACGAGGCTCCGCCGACGGGTCGCGCGGCGCCTCGTCCACCCGCCGCGGCAGCCGATGCGGCCACGCCCGGTACCACACGTACGAGACCCCGAAGCCGAACGCGAGGCAGACCATGCCGCCCACCGCGTCCAGCCAGAAGTGGTTCGCCGTGGCCACGATGACGACCAGCGTCAGCGTCGGGTAGAGCAGGCCCAGGATCTTCGCCCACGGCGCCGTCGCCACCGCGAAGACGATGAGGCCGCACCACAGCGACCAGCCGATGTGCATGGACGGCATCGCGGCGTACTGGTTCGACATGTTCTTGAAGTTGCCGGAGGCCATCGAGCCCCAGGTGTCGTGGACCAGAACGGTGTCGATGAAGCTCTGTCCGGTCATCAACCGGGGCGGTGCGAGCGGGTACAGGTAGTAACCGACCAAAGCCACACCAGTGGTGGCGAAAAGGATGAGTCGGGCGGCCGCGTAGCGCCCGGGATGCGCACGGTAGAGCCACACCAGCACGCTGATCGTCACGATGAAGTGCAGAGTCGCGTAGTAGTAATTCATCGACACGATGAGCCATGTCACCGAGTTGATGGCGTGGTTGACGGAGTCCTCCACCGCTATGCCGAGCGTCTTCTCCGCCTGCCAGATCCAGTCCGCGTTGCGCAGGGCCTGGTACTTCTGCTCGGGCACGGCGTTGCGGATCAGCGAGTACGTCCAGTAACTCACCGCGATGAGCAGGATTTCGAACCAGATGCGAGGGCGGCCGGGAGTCCGCGGGACGCGCCAACCGCGCGGCGTCCGGTCGGGGGCATGTGGAGGAGCGGCAGCGGCCTCGTCCTCCACCATGGGTGACGGGGTCGCCGTCCGGCCTTCCACGGTCTTCACGGTCGCTTCACCCATGGGAGAGGAGTCTGCCAGATAAGTGGCACTCTCCGATCATCCCCCCGTCGGGTTCGTACGGCATGATCTCCCCCTTGCGGAGGAGGGGTTTCCCCGGGGGCGGCGAACGGGCCGCGGAAGTCGCTAACGGGCCGCGGAGGCCGTTGAACCCCGAACCACCAGCTCCGGCAGGAAGACGAACTCGCCGTGCACGGGAGCCCTCGGACGGTCCGGCGCGGACGCCGAGTGGCTGTCGCCTATCTCCTCCAGCAGCGCGCGTACGGTCGCCTGCCCCATTGCTGTCACCGGCTTGCGCACGGTGGTCAGCGGCGGGTCCGTGAACGCGATCAGCGGTGAGTCGTCGAAGCCCACGACGGAGATGTCGTCCGGCACTTCGAGGCCCCGGTGCCTGGCCGCCCGTATCGCGCCCAACGCCATCATGTCGCTCGCGCACACAACGGCCGTGCAGCCGCGGTCCATCAGGGTGGAGGCCGCGGCCTGGCCGCCCTCCAGGGTGTAGAGCGAGTGCTGGATCAGCTCCTGCGCGGCCTGCGGTCCGATGCCGAGCTGTTCCCGCAGGGCGAGGTGGAAGCCCTCGATCTTGCGCAGCACGGGGACGAACCGCCTGGGGCCGACGGCGAGGCCGATGCGGGTGTGCCCGAGCGAGACGAGGTGGGTCACGGCGAGCCGCACCGCGCTGCGGTCGTCCGCGGAGATGAACGGCGCGTGCACGCCGGGCGCGAAGCCGTCGACGAGGACGAACGGGACGCCCTTGGCGCGAAGCCGGTCGTAGCGCTGCATGTCGGCCGTGGTGTCGGCGTGCAGCCCGGAGACGAAGATGATGCCCGAGACGCCCCGGTCCACCAGCATTTCGGTGAGTTCGTCCTCGGTGGACCCGCCGGGGGTCTGGGTGGCGAGCACAGGGGTGTAGCCCTGCCGGGTCAGCGCCTGGCCGATGACCTGGGCGAGGGCGGGGAAGATCGGGTTGTCCAGCTCGGGTGTGATCAGCCCGACCAGCCCGGCGCTGCGCAACCGCAGCCGTACGGGCCGTTCGTAGCCGAGTACGTCGAGAGCGGCGAGCACCGTCTGGCGGGTGGTCGCGGCGACTCCGGGCTTCCCGTTGAGGACGCGGCTCACCGTCGCTTCGCTGACCCCCGCCTGGGTCGCGATGTCGGCCAGGCGTGCGGGTGCGGTCACGGATTGGACTGTACCGGTCACAAAGGCGGCTGCCCACCAGGCCGCGCTGCGGCGGCGGTTGCCTCGAGGACCTGACGGCCAAGAGGCTTCTCCAGGAGCAGCACGCCGTAACGGCTGCCGTCGGTCGCCTCCTTGGCGGGCTCTTCGCCGACCACCCGGTAGCCGGCCGCCTCGTAGTAGGCACGCAGCCGCGGATTGCTGCTCAGGCAGTCCAGCCGCGCCAACTGCCGCCCGCCGGCCGCGATCCGCCGCTCGCCGTGGGCGAGCAACGCCCGCCCCGCACCGGTCGGGGCGTGCTCGCGAGCGGTCATGAGGCGGTGCACATAGCCGGCGACAGGAGGCTGAACTCCCCACGCGGGTATGTCCTCCCACCACACCTCGTACGCCCCGACGGCCCGCCCGCCGGACTCCAGCAGCCACACCTCGCCCTCGGCGATCCGGCGTTCGAAGTGGCCGGCGTCCTTGTCACCGGGCTTCCACTGGTCGATGCCGTTGCGCAGCATCCAGTGGGAGGCGCTGTCGTAGAGGGCGACCAGGGTGTTCACGTCGGCGCCGGTCGCGGGACGGAAGTCGGAGTCGGAGTCGGAGTCGGTGATCATAGGGACCATGATGGCGATGGAGCGCCTGCCGCCGCACCGCCGGCCCGCTCGAAAGGGGCACGGCCCCGGGCGTCCTACCGCAAGCGCTGCGCGGGCACCTTCGCCACCGCGGGCGCCAGCGCCATGAGCCGGCCCACGAGATCACCGAACGGGCCCTCCACCGGCTCGTCGGCGAGGATGCGCACCAGAAGCGCGGCCATCTCCTCGTCGTAGGCGGCGCTCACCGCCGCGAGGGCCGCGAAGTCGTGCACCAGCTGCAACTCCAGCTCGGCACGCGGAATCCGCCGTCCGTCGAGCCAGAGCAGCGCCGTCGACTCGGCGAGCGACACCCAGGAACGGACGACCAGCTCCAGGCGCGCGGACGGGCGGTCGATCTCCAGGTGCTTGATGATCTGCTCGTAGGCCGCCTGCCGCACCTCGTCGATCATCGCGTTGGTCGTGGACGAGCCGACGGCGGGCCCGCCCCGCATCAACGCAAAGAAGCCGGGGCCGTGTTCCTCGACGAAGTCGAAGAACCGGCCCATCACCCGCAGCAGCCGGGCCCCCAGCGGTCCCTCCGGCGGCTCCAGGAAGCGCCCCGCGAGCTCGTCGGCCGCCCGCCGCAACGCCGCTTCGTACAGACTCTGCTTGCCGGGGAAGTAGTGGTACACGAGCGGGCGGGAGATCCCCGCGGCCGCCGCGATCTCGTCGATCGAGACGTCGTCGGGGGAGCGGTGGCTGAACAGTTCCAGCGCCACACCGATCAGCTGCTGCCTGCGCTCCTCGACGCCCATTCTGCGCCGCACCCCGGTCGTCATGAGTCCACCCTACCGACCGACCGGAACGTCGAGGCCCTGGACCGAGCGGGTGCCGCCGGCTCAGCGCAAGGAGCTCACCCGACTGCCGTCGTCCAGACGGCCGTTCAGTTCGGGACGGGAGCCCGCACGAGCTCGGACCGCCACCACATGGCCCGCCGCCTCGCCCTCGACCCCGCCGCCGGAGACGGTGACGGAGGTGAGCTGCCGGCTGCCCGCCGCCAGTACGTACCACTGCCCCGCCTGCGACTTCCACAGCACACCCGCGAGCACCCGCGGCTCGCGCACCCCGCACGACGGCGAGTCCTGCGCCCTCGCCGCGACCGCGCCGGGCTCGCCCGGCCTTACGGCGGGTGCGTGGAACTGGGCCATCACCCTGCTCCCCGTACCCCGCCAGGTCTCGGCACGCGTACACACCCAGGCGGCCGTGCCGTTCGCCTCCGGCAGCCGCTGCCGCGCGAACTGCCAGGAGTTGACGCTGCGAACCCCGTGGGCCCGTACGCCCGGCAGCAGGCACGCCGTACGTGCCCAGGACTCGCGCGCGGCGGCGCCCGTGACGTCCTTCGGGGCGTCGGGCGGCCCGTGGGTGAGGTGCGCGGGGATCAGTTCGCCGAGATCCGTCACCAGCCGGGCCGCGCTCCCGTCGTCCAGCTCCAGCGCCTGCCATGTCCGGCACCCCTGTTCGTTCGCGGAGGTCGCCGGCAGGTCGGTGAGGCCGTTCGCGTCACGACGCAGCGGTCGCGGCCGCCCCGCCGGGTCGAGCAGGTCCGACGCCGCGACCCCGCGCACCCAAGGGGCGGTCAGATAACGGACGTTGCCCGGCCCACGCCCCGCCACGAGCGCGCCGGAGACGGCGGCGTCCGCCCCGTCCGCACGCGCGAAGTCGAGCGCCGCACCGCCCGTCGCGCCCCGCCCCCCGGTCGCCTCGGCGTAACGGACCACGCGCAGCCCGTCGTACAGCACGACCACGCGCGCCCGGTCCACCTCGCCGGCGAACAGCAGGTGCGGCGGCCCCATGGGCGGCCCGGACGGCGTGCCGGGCGTCGAGGAGACCCGCACCGCCCCACCGGGCGCGGCCCAGGCGGCGAGCGCCCGCCCCAGCAGAGCGCGGTCCCGGGCGAGCGGTCCGCGAGCCGGCCACACCGAGAAGTCCCTGCGGGTGGACTGCTTCCAGGCGGTGGGGGAGACGCGCACCAGCCTGCCCGGGTCCAGCGCCGCCTCGACGGCCGCATGACCGGCGTACGGCCTGCTTCCGGCGTTCGCGCCACCGTCGCCCGGCAGCAGGAGCAGCGTCCCGCACACCGCGAGGGCCGCGGCCGCCACCACGGCCGCCCTGACGTGCCGGCGGCGGCGCAGCAGATCGGGGGGCCGCACCTGGAGCGAGCACGCGTCGAACTCGGGCGAGCCCAGCAGTTCCGCGCCGCGCCCCCCGTCCTCGCCCCTGGCCTCGCCGGCTTCCGCCACCGCCGCCTCCGGGTCCGCGACCCCGGCCCTGGCCAGTGCTTCGTGCACCTGTCGGTCGGCCGTGTGCTCGAGGCCGCTCAGCACATAGGCGGCTCTGCCGGGACCGGAGAGCGCGGCCAGCCGCTGATCCAGGGCGAGTGCGTCGGCGCCGCCGGACCGGGGGAAGACCCGCAGGCCCCACACATGCGGCAGCAGCGGCGGCAACTGGGCGCGCCGGGGCCACGCACGGCGCCGCAGCGGCAGGGCGGCCTCCAGGGCCTGGCGCAGCACCCGGTCGCGGACGTAGGCGTAGCCGGGGTCGCAGGCGCCC